>NZ_JAYGHM010000030.1:0-54882 GCF_034931125.1 Rivularia sp. UHCC 0363
TCTTGCTCGCTAGATTTAACTTAAATAAACTAATTCCTTAAACCCCCAAAAACTGCTTCAAAATCGGCAATACCAACACAGCATTTTCCTCATTAATATTGCTACCATCATCAGCATCATCTAACACATTCCCATCGACTCCATTTTTCACTCTTTCACCCATTTGTCGCCGTTCGGGTGCAGAAAAAGTTGCAAAAGTACGACGCAACAAAGGTAACGACGCAACAAAGAAATCTTCACTAAAGGTACATACCCAATTATCCAAAACCTGCCAAAGCTTATCGTCGTGCAATAATAATAAACCGCTACCTTTCAAAAAGCCTTCTACCCACGCAGCAGCTTGAGAAGGTTCTGTAGCTGTAGATAAAGCTAACCCCATCCTGCGTGCTATTTCTGTTGCACCCAATATCATCGCATCCAGCAACAAACGACAGCAACGTCCGCAAATTAAACCGTGTACGTGAGAATTATCTGCAATCTGGACTAAAACTTGTTGCCAAGAATTAATCTGTTCTTGTTTTTGTAGCACTGCGATCGCATTATTCACTTTCATCACATTGTCATACATCGCTGCTGCTGCATCGTCATCTAAGGAAGCGCAAGCACCGGGTAAACTAATGCAGATTCGCACTACCAAACCATCAACTACATGAGATATCATTGCCGTGTCGGTTTGACGCACGTTACCGTAGCGCATCACGTTAGCGAGTGGTGGTAACGCATTCATTAAATGAGTGACATCGCGGGTTTTAGCCGCAGCATTTTGCAATCGCGACATCAAATAAATCACCGCATCGGGTAAGTCAGATAAAATCACTTTATCTAACAAACTTGTCAATGTTGGTAACTCTGAAGCTGTATCCGCAACACTACAAGCTTTGCTATTCGCAGCATCACCAATCGTATTACCCCAAATTCCCGCTTCAATTAAATTTACAGCAAATTCAGGATGCCACTGCACCAGCCAAAATTCATGAAAAGTACCTTTCTTACCGCGAGTTTGTTGCAACTGTCCCCAAGGAATATCTAAAAGATTGAGACGATGCAGCAAATGGGAACGAGCCAAATCGTTTTCCTTACGCAAATCCAAATCGTACATCTTTTCCGTAATATCCGCAGGCATCCGCAACCGCTTTTGCTGTCGCTGTAAATCTTGCTGCAACGGCACCATCGGCGTTTCATCGGGGACATGACCCAAATTTTCCCCAACAATCAACTTGTCGTGAATTAGCTGCATCGGTAAATTGCTACCAAAACACATCACCGTTTGTGTAGCTTCATTTAACTCCGGTAAACCAGGTAAAGAAAGATTTCGCAAAGCCGCTAAAGATTCAGCCAAACGCACCGCTTCAATAACGTGAGCCGAAGAAGCATCCAAACCTTGTTCTCTTAACAACCGCGCTACTCGTGTCATCCAGGTTATTGAAATGGAGGGGATCGGGGGATGGGGGGATGGGGAGATGGTGAATCCACCCCCGTGCGGAGGTTCCCTCCGTTGAGGGGAGTGGTGAACCCGTTCGCGAAGCGTCTCCGTAAGGAGAAGGGGGGGATGGGGAGATGGGGAGAAATTTTCTACCTTATCTTCTTGTTTTCCCAATGCTCCATGCTCAATGCCCAATGCCCCATGCCCCATTCTCCATTCCCAAAGATGATGATACCAACCCGGCGATTCGATACCTGCACCATAACCGCTACTGTAAGATAAACGTCCGTAAGTCCAAGGTATCCAGGTTGCTTGGACTTTGGTTTTAGGTAAACCTTTGAGTAAAGCAGTATCTTCCTTTGCAGGTGGCATCAGGGAAAGTGCGGGAGCGTGCCAAGCACCGCAAACCACGGCAATGCGTTCAAATCCTTCTTTTTCGGCGGCGCGGATGGTTTTTCGCATATATGCTTCCCGTTGGGCTTCGATGGGGTCTTCCAAAGGCGGCATTTGTTCGCGCACGGCGGCGATCGCTTCGAGGATAGCGGTAAATAAATCAACAGTATTCCCCCGTGTTTCTACCATCTGTTCCCACCAGCAATCGCGATCGCTATAACCTGCGGCTTTGGCAAGTAAACCCAATGGATCTTGTGGAATTATGGATTTTGGATTTTGGATTTTGGATTCATTTCCTTGTCCGCTTGTCTCCTTGTCCCCGTGTGCTTCCTTCACACCCATGCGATGCGTTAACGGTAAGTCCATAAACCGCACGGGGATATTATTACTGAGTCCGAATTGTATCGCTTGCCACTCTGGAGAAAATACGGCGAAGGGATAATAAACGCTTTCTTTGGGGTTATCTGGGAGGTAAATTAATAATGCTACGGGGGGCTGCATTTGAGTTGAAGCGACTAGTGGCAGCAAGGATTCGGCATCGGGGGGTCCTTCGATTAAGATGATATCGGGTTGAAGTTGTGCTAGGGCTTGACGTAGGCTACGTGCTGAGCCAGAACCGTGATGGCGTATACCAAAGATGTGGGTAGTCATGATTTAACCGCAGAGACGCGGAGGACGCTGAGGAAGAAGGGAAGAGAATAAGAAGTTTGTATATATTTTTTAAAACTTAGCAAAAGGCAGATTTATTTTTGTTTAATATTACCTGCTGCTAATACTTGTTCTACGGTTAAATTGAGTTGTGGAAAAATACGAGAAATAATTTTTTGATAACCAGTAAACTCTGTATCTTCGTATAAGCCTTCTTCCCACAATAAAATCGTAATTTTTGATTCAATGGGGTCTACAATCCAATATTCAGGTATTTCTAAAGCTGCATATTCAGAACGTTTATAGCGATAATCTCGCTTTACCGATTCGGGACTAACTACTTCCACAACTAATAAAGGTGGAGACTGACAAACAGCAGATTCATCCAAAAATTCTATTACTTGCTCGGATGTGACAATGTAAACATCAGATAATCGCGATTTTCGCCACCCGGTTCTAATTCCCGCTTCTCGAAAACACATCCAAGGCAAATTGAGAAGTTTGATTTGTTCATCAAAATTTTGTTCGATAAATTTAGATATTAGTAGATGTCTAAAAGTTGGCGGATTCATTAATTCAAGTTTTCCCTTAACGAGTTCGTAGCGGTTATCCGTACCATCATCATAGGTAAGGTATTCTTCAAAAGAATATATAGTTTTTGTTGTAGTTTGAGTCATAATTTAACAATTATTTATTTGATAATTAATATCTTATCTAATTATTCAAAATAAAGGTTTGTAGTTGTCCTTTAGCCTTATTCATTTAATTATTTTTAGGGATTATAAATAAATTCATCCGTATACTTAAACCCAATCCAATCACCTGTAGAAGTACAAGCAATGTCATAACCACAGCCAACATCCCAAAAGCTTACTGTAAAACACTTACGTTTTGTGAGATATCTATCCATAAATCTACTAATTCTTTCTCCATCTCTATTCATATCATAATCGCCGCCTTTATAAAGAGTAAATTTACCATCCATATCAAGCATACTACTCGCTCTGAGTGCAAGTTCAATCGACTTATATTTCTTTGAGGAAGACGTACAAAAAATTTGATGATAATAACTATGTTTATAGTCAGCATAATAATGCCCATAAATTTCTATAGGCTTTAATTTTCTGAGAATTTTATTAATTTTCTGCACAACATCTTGTGTATCAGTATTTTCCGAACGACAAGCTGTTAATGAAGGAATATATGGATGTTTTGCACTATTGCGACAATCCCAAACTTGATCAACCATTGTAGGAGTTAAACAAATCCAATCTCTACTTTGTGTTTGACTTAAAATAATGTAATGCTCGAATTCTACTCTTATTCCATAAGCATCAGAATTGCCAAAACCAGTAATTAAATATGCTTGTAAGTTTTGTAAGTTTTTTTTGAGGAAATAAGATAAAGCTTGATAATAATTTATCCTTTCTTGTCTTATATAATTATTCCAATCATCATTTTTACGTTCTCGACGCAATGGCGCGTATTGAATAGTGTTATATTTTTGATTAGTTATAGTACCCCAAAATTCGGTTTGTAACCAATGCTTTATAGCTTTATCTAGTTCTGATTCCGTTACAAATCCTTCTGAAATCAAAAGATTCCAAATACTAAAATCACCTTTGATACTCCTATCCCAAACAAACATTCTGCCATGATTATAAAATTCGAGAATACCAAGGAATTTTTCTGTTTCAGGATTCATATTTCTTTGAGGATTATATCTTGCAGCATTTTTAATACATTCCACAATTCCGCCTAGGAATAAATTCCCAGGCTAATAGTCAAAGTCTACTAAAGTAGACTGGAAAAATATTTTAGTGCGTTTTAACGTACTTTGTATATTAGCCTTGAAATTTATTTCAAGGTGAAATGTTGCACTTAATAAGACAATTTTAGTTGTTTATCCTAATATCCGATGGTGGGTTATGGCATCATTTAATTAATAACTTAAAATCAAAACGTTTCTAAGCCGTAACACACCCTACAACTAACAACTAACTCCTAACTATTAACTAACTTCCCTACAAGCGCGATACAAATCTTTCCAATCATCCCTTTCTTTCACCACGGTTTCTAAATATTCTCGCCACACAAGTTTATCCTGCACTGGGTCTTTTATCACCGCTCCAATGATTCCCGAAGCAACATCTGAAGCGCTCATAATACCGTCACCGAAATGCGCTGCTAATGCCATTCCACTGTTAACTACTGATATTGCTTCTGCGGTACTCAAGGTGCTTGTCGGAGATTTAATCTTGGTTTTTCCATCTTCCGTTACCCCGCTCCGCAATTCTCTAAACACCGTCACAATACGTCTTATCTCTTCCAACGCTGGAGGTTCTGCTGGTAATTCTAAAGCCCTTCCTAAGCTTTCTACGCGACGCTGTACGATGTCAATTTCTTCTTCTACTGTCTTTGGTAAAGGTAAAACTACCGTGTTAAAACGCCTTTTCAAAGCACTGGATAAATCGTTTACTCCTTTATCTCTATCATTAGCGGTTGCAATCACGCTAAAACCTTTATTAGCCTGCACCTCTTCCCCCAATTCGGGAATTGGCAGTGTTTTCTCGGAAAGGATAGTAATTAATGTATCTTGCACATCCGCCGGAATTCGGGTTAATTCTTCCACCCGCGCCACTTTTCCATCTTCCATCGCTCGCATCAACGGACTGGCAACCAACGCTCCCATCGAGGGACCATCAGCTAATAACTTCGCGTAATTCCAACCGTAGCGAATCGATTCCTCACTGGTTCCCGCAGTTCCTTGAATTAGTAACTTAGAATCTCCCGAAATCGCCGCCGCTAAATGTTCCGAAACCCATGATTTCGCCGTACCCGGTACTCCAATCAACAACAAACCCCTGTCAGTTGTCAAAGTTGCGATCGCAATCTCAATCACCCTCCTCTCACCGATATATTTTGGCGACACCTCAAAACCGCTATCCAACTTCCCACCCATCAAATAAGTCATCACCGCCCAAGGGGACAACTTCCAATTTGGCGGACGTTGACGCTTATCTACCTTCCCCAACTCTTCCAACTCTTCAGCAAACTGATACTCCGCGTGTTCCCTGAGTAATGTTTTATTACTTTCCTTCTCTTTCTTCTTACTCTGCGTACTCTGCGTCTCTGCGGTTTTTTTCTCTTCAGCCATATTTCCCCCTATAATTTTAAATATTTAATTTACCTGTTTTTTAACCGAAATTCTGGAGACTACATTAGTATTGCTTTTCTCATTTCATATCTAAACTGTAATTTAGCTAAAAATTTATCAATAGCTTCAGTTAAAGATTTGTGGATATTTTCAGATTCTTCAAAGTTTAAAATCTCAGCGGCTTCATGATATATAGAAGGTGCGATTTTTACAGAAAAATGTCCTAAAGCCAAACCAAATTGCCAATTATTAACTTGATTGTTGTTTTCAATACAGCTTTTTATACTCGATATTACTGTCCGACTAATCTCCTCATTCCAGATATGTGGAGTATGAATTAATAATGGAAAAGCTGGACTAGCAAAATTAAAAGGTAGTGTATCAGATTGTTGCAAAACATCTAAAATCAAAGTTTCAACCTCAGAACAAGGTAAGATTCTCAGAAAATTTATAATCGAATTATCGATATGATTTAAATTTTGATATAACCTTACAGATGATTTAAGGAAAGCTTCAGTCCAAACTATATCTTTACTTCTAACTGTCGCCGTTGTCCAAGCTTCTAAAAATAACTTTTCCCATTTACTATCTGCGATAATTTTTATTAATTCAGTAGGAGTCTTTTTCCAATCATCGCTCCATATAGTCGGCGGTACGGAAGTAAGCATTTGTAATAGTAAACTCGCTTTCTCTCCCAAAGAAGGTATATATTTAGATTCATCTATACCGTCTTGAGTCATTTCTAAAGTACATTTTTGAGGTAATGTAACTTCTATATTGTTATTATGCAAATTTAGTAAAGGACGAACTCTTTTTATCATCCTTTTAACAAGCTTTGATTCTGGAATTTGTGCCAGCAATCGCGCTGCTACATCTCTTACTTGCTTGCTTCTATCTTCAAGAGCATCTTCTAAAAACGCTTCATCGTCAATACTCAAACCAACTTTCAGCCCTTCTAATAAAATTGCTCTTTCTGACGCTTTTTCCTTACTCCAAATATTTTGTAACTGTTTGCGTCCTTTTTGTGCTTCCGATTGACGCAGTTCTTCTAACAAGTTTCTTCTAGCTTCTAAACTACCACTCTTCCAAATATTATCTATATTTTCACCTATAACATAATTCCAATCTGGATTTTGCGCTGCTAACCAAATTCCTCGCTTCCCCAAAACAGGTAAAATATCTTTTCGTAAATTCTGTTGTCGTTTACCTAAAGTTAATAATTCGGGTAAATACTTTGGTGAAACAACTTTCTTCGCTGACGCTGTAAGTTTTAACCACTCAGGTAAAATTGCACTGTATTCTCCACTCAACATCATTTTTAAATGTTGTTCTGATTGCTTGCAATATGGTAAATCATCTAATTCGCAAGTTTTCAAGGTTATTTTATTATTGATCGCAGTTAATTTACCAGCTTGTTGATAAAGAGAAATCGTCCCAGCAGCACTAAGTAAACTTCCTTCCTTGTCATTAATATCAACACCATTCAAAACTTTACCCAATTGATTATCTAATGGAGTAATTTTCAAATCTTGTCTTTGAGTACCTACAACTGCCGTTTTTACTAAATCTTGCCAAATATTCATTTATAGAAATGGGGAATAGGGAGTAGGGAGTAGGGAGTAGGGAATAGGGAATAGGGAGTAGAAAGAATTCTTAGCTTTTAATCCAAAATCCAAAATCCAAAATCTAAAATCTAAAATCTAAAATCTAAAATTGAATTGGTCGATTTTCTACCCAAACACTCAAAGGCAAAAAATATTCTCCGTCCCATTCACCGAATATATCGAAAGGATATCCACCGCTGAGCGCTAATAATTGCCAGTTATGATTAAATCTTGATTTCAAAGTAAGTAAACGTTTATCTTCATCGCGTATAAACCAGTTATAGTTTTGTTTAATCGGAATTACTTTACTAACACAAATAGGAAATTTTTCTATCCAAGGGTTGCTAGCAAGAGCTTGGGAATATTCCTGCATCATATTTGAGATGTTACTATATCCCGGCATTCCATCCATCTGAGTTACTGCATCTTGACGTGTTTTAACTATTGCTCGTAAAGGATAAGCACTCTCGAAAAATACTAATTCCCCATCGATACAGCTTCCCGGCACAAGACTAGTATCTAATGGCTGACTACCGTGAGCGAAGTTAAGAATTAATGCTTTTTGTTGCGTTTGTTTACCACAAAGCCAAATACGCTGTGTTTTCAAGCGGTCTTCTTCTGTTAAACTTTGCCCTAAAATTAACCAAGAATCATTTATTCCTGGTTGTGTTGATAATTCTTGCTGACTTTGGGAAAAACCAATTTGAGTACGGATGTCTGCTTGTACTGGAGTAGTTAGATTGTCCAAATGCTTGAAAGCTTGAATTAAGAGATATACTCGCCCTAATTGCGATAATAATCTTTCTTGCCATCCCACACCAGAATGAGAAATACTTCCCATTTCCCTCACTAAACGAGCTACCCCCGGTGCTTGTGCATCTACCAACCGCGCTGCTGCATCATCCCAGAAACTTAATGGTTGCTCTTGTGCTGCTGCTAACCCATTACTTACCAAGTCCCGCAACCAAACTTCTAAATCCTGCATTCCCGCAGTAACTTTATTTAAACGCTTGACCGCACGAAGTGCATTAGGGTTTATTTCTTTATTTACAGCGTTTTTTTCAATATTGACTTTCTCTTTCTCTTTCTTTGTTTGTTTATGACTCCGGGCTTCAAGCCAATCATAAACCCATTGCTGCGGTGCGCTTTGGGTAAATAATTCTTTCTCACTTACTAACAAAAGAAACAGACCGATACCGTGTTTACACGGGAACTTGCGACTCGGACAACTGCATTTAAAAGCCGGTTCCGTCAAGTCGATTTGGGTTAGATAAGGATTTTTCCCACTTCCCTGACACTCACCCCAAACTGCCGTATCGTTGTAACCCAACGATGACCACTTACAAGAAGTAGCCAAAGCTTTACCATTTTTGGCCGAACTTGCATCTGGTGCTAGTGCCAAAATTTTTTCCTGCGTCCAGGTTGCAGACATTTAATAAAATCGCGATCGCAATTCAAAATTAAAACAATTGTACACAGGGAACAGGAAACAGGGAATGGGGAATTACGCTCCTAGTGTTAAACATTATTTTTTGTGCAAGCAACTTCTTTACGTTCTTCGTAAAAACGGCAGCCATCACACGGACCGTTTGGATTTACGGCACACCTTAGATAACCAGAACGAGCATTATACTCACAGCTAATATCTCCGACAAGATAACCTACTCCTTCCAAATAATAGCGTTCCGTTTCGCTGTTGAGGAGGCGATCGCGATTGTTTATTCTATGATGATTTTGGCTTATAGATCTGGGGAAGCTTGTAACCGCAGCCCGTCGAAGAAGCGTGCGCGTTCTAGCCCTGTTTTTACGCATCAACCACAGGGAGAATAGGGATGGTAAGAAACCAATGGCAATTACCAAAAGTGTTTTTAACACCTTATTTGTTACCTCCGAATCTGCAAAACATACAGGACAACGGGCTTTTCCGCTGAATGCGGATGGTTTCAGGAGCAGTTTTCTGAAAATTGCCATACTCCGTTTTTAACAGCATAGCTCTAATCACCGAAACCGTAAATTTAACTTAAATTTTTATAATTTTTTCAAATCCCAAGAGAGGGAACAGGGAATAGGGAAGAAGGTAAAAAGGTATTTTATACACTGCAAAAAATGTTCTTCGCGATCGCGTTGTTAGCTCTCTTTTAGTAAAATCATAAGTAGAACTCATGTACTATATAAATGTGAGTTAATGTTAGTTAGCGATTTTTTGAAGCTCTCCATTCCTCTAATTTGCGTATCGAAACTGATTTAGTCGTTACATTAACATCATTCCCTCGCCAGTTAATTTCGGGGTCTGTGGTAAAAACACCACATTCCAATTCGTCCACCTGAATGTTCCAATATTGACCAAACCGATTTTTTAAAGTTATCACCTGTTCAAAGACTTTATTTCGATGCTTATTTCTTCTTTTTCTTTCCGTTGCTCCCGATGCTGTCGTATCAATAAACTTAGTCTCGACTAAAAACAGCGTTTTATACGAAGTTAAATAGACAAAATCGCATTTGCCTAAATCCGTATAATCAGCAATTGGAGACTTTTCAAACAGCAACAACTCAGAACAATTAGGAAATAAGTTTTGGATATTCAAATACAAATAAGCCTGTAACAAAAGTTCCTTATCATAAGGAAATCCGATTACACCCTCAAAAAACCGAGTTATATCTTCTGGACTTTGAGGTTGAATCCTTTTGCAGTATGAAACAAATTGATCTAACCCCTCAACCGTCATCAAATTTTTACTCCTCACCCTGCTTGCCACCAACAACGTCATGGCATCAAAATATACTGCTCCTTACAGAAAGATATCATCAGCAAAAGTAACGAAAAAAACGATGAACCCTTTGCAGTGATGGGCTAATTTACTGTTGACGATTTCGAGATTACCAATTATCAATTACCTGCTTCGGGTGACTAAACTACACCTGACTCTTAACTCCTTTAATCCAAAATCTAAAATCTAAAATCTAAAATTTCATAACTCCTAACACTTCACAGTCAGCGGTTGAATGCGGGCGAAAAACCTGCCATTATGTAAAGCCATAATCGCAGTAGTTGAATCTTGCACCCAATATTGTCTGCCAAAACGCACAAGTTGGCGAGAATTTTCACCTTGAATAATACCAATAACTGGTACTTTTCCTTTTTCTTTCTCGTTTGATTGGTCTTGTAAATCTTTTAAAATTGATCTGAGACGATGATGTTCTTCAATGGTAGCTGCTTGTTGGGGAGTCATTTCTACAATAACTAATTCGATATTTTCTACTGGCTCTGCATCGTCAACTAATAATTGAGCTTGGTCATCTTTCTTATCAACCTTTCCCCAAACAATTAATTTTGCATCAACTTGTAAAACCTGATTAATTCGTTCGTAAGTCTTAGGAAAAACTACAGCTTCCCCCGTTGTAGTTAAATCTTCTAATTGCAATATTGCCATCGGGTCGCCTTTTTTAGTGACCACCTTTTTTACGTTATTAAGTATGACAACCACGCAAACCTTTGCATCTTCTCCCTGAGATTTTAACTGCGTCATATTAATTGGGGAAAGAATCCGCGTTGATTGACGTATAGATTTGAGCGGATGGTCGGACACGTAAAAACCTAAAAGTTCTTTTTCCATTCGCAGCTTTTCTTGAGGAGGTAAATCTGCAACTTCTTTAGCTTTAGGAGGATTTAATACAGCATTCATTCCTGGATTATTTGCACCCGAATCACCGCCCCAGGCACCACCCAACAAATCGAATAAATTGCCTTGACCGCTGGCTCTATCCCTAGCGCGAGACTGCGCCCAATCGTATACTAACTCTAAATCCTGAGTTAATTGATTGCGGTTGGCATTAATTTTATCAAAAGCTCCACAGTTAATCAAAGACTGCAAAGTTCGACGATTTACCGTACCAAGATCGACGCGATCGCAAAAATCACCAAGGGATTTAAATTCACTTGCTTCTCTCGCTTGCAAAATATAGGCGATCGCATTTTCTCCTACGTTGCGTATTGCAGACAATCCAAATAGAATTTTCCCGTCCGCAGGTGTAAAATCCACTTCCGAAGCATTAATATCGGGTGACTCTATATGAATACCCATATTCATACAGGTAGCAATATATTTTTGCACCTTATCTTTATCACCACTGTTGGCTGTCAACAGCGCTGCCATATATTCTAATGGATAATTTGCTTTCAAATACGCAGTTTGATATGTTACATATCCGTAAGCTGTAGAGTGAGATTTATTAAAACAGTTAGAAGCAATCAAGCCATTTTTGATCGCAAAATTATGGTCGCGCTCCAATCCGATATCATATACATTTTGAGTATTTAAAGCTTTTCGAGATACAATTTTGACCATAATGTTCACCCCCAGAAAATAAGTAAAGTTTAGTTTAATCTATATATTTTAATTTACGAAACTATTCAGGGAATAGGGTATAGGAAGCAGGGAGTAGTTAAAAGTTAGGAGTTAGGGGTTAGGAGTTAGGAGTTAGGAGTTAAGAGTTATTACACCTTTGACCTTTGACCTTTGACTTATGCCCAATTACCAATATTAAGCAAGATGTACTAAAATCAATCATTTGAGCTAGTTATTATTTTGGGAGTAGTAATGCATGGCATCCATACGCGAATTGCACCAACAATTAATTGATAAAGAGCGCTCTGCGGTTGAAATCGCACAAGTTGCTTTGAATCGCATCGAACAACTAGAACCGAAAGTTCGTAGCTTCTTGCACGTCACCCAAGAAAAAGCTTTAGAACAAGCGCGACTCGTGGATGCCAAAATCGCCGCTGGAGAAGAAATCGGTTTACTTGCCGGAATTCCCATCGGTATTAAAGATAATATGTGTACCAAAGGAATTCGCACTACCTGTGCCTCTAAATTCCTAGAAAATTTTATACCGCCTTACGAATCTACCGTAACGCAAAAACTCGCCGATGCTGGCGCTGTTATGGTGGGTAAGACTAACTTGGATGAATTCGCTATGGGTAGTTCCACTGAAACTTCTGCCTATCAGGTTACAGCTAATCCGTGGGATTTATCTAGAGTTCCCGGTGGTTCTTCTGGTGGTTCGGCAGCAGCGGTAGCAGCCCAAGAATGCACCGTTTCTCTAGGTTCCGATACGGGAGGTTCAATCCGTCTACCTGCATCTTTTTGTGGTGTGGTAGGAATGAAACCAACTTACGGGCTAGTTTCTCGTTACGGTTTAGTAGCCTTTGCTTCTTCCCTAGATCAAATCGGACCATTTTCTCGCACTGTGGAAGATGCCGCTATACTTTTAAGTGAAATTGCTGGATATGACCCAAAGGACTCTACCAGTTTAAAAGTTGATATACCTAAATACACCGATACTTTAAAACCAGATTTAAAGCCTAGAGGCAAACTGCGAATCGGTATTATTAAGGAGACCTTTGGTGAAGGCTTAGACTCGCAAGTAGAACAAGCAGTTACCAAAGCCATAGATGTGCTGCAAGAATTGGGTGCAGAAATTCATGTTATTTCCTGTCCTCGATTCCGCTATGGTTTACCCAGCTACTACATAATTGCACCATCCGAAGCATCAGCAAACCTGGCTCGTTACGACGGAGTTAAATATGGTTATCGAGCAGAAGAAGCCGACAACCTTTTATCGATGTATACTCGTACTCGCTCTACAGGTTTCGGTGCAGAAGTCAAACGTCGGATCATGATTGGAACTTATGTTCTAAGCGCGGGTTATTATGACGCTTACTATCTCAAAGCTCAAAAAGTGCGGACATTAATCAAAGAAGACTTTGACAAAGCCTTTAAACAAGTTGATGTATTAGTTTGTCCAACCGCACCAATAACTGCATTTAAAACAGGGGAAAAATCACAAGACCCCTTAAATATGTATTTAACTGACTTAATGACAATTCCCGTAAACCTAGCAGGATTACCCGGTATCAGCATTCCCTGCGGTTTCAACGACGAAGGAATACCCATAGGGCTACAGTTAATTGGCAAAGTACTCCGCGAAGACCAGCTATTTCAAGTAGCCTACGCATACGAACAAGCTACAGACTGGCATTTACGTACACCAAGTTTAATCACTTAAGAACATTTAGGGGATGGGGCATTGGGCATTGGGCATGGGTAATTGGTAATTGGTAATTGGTAATTAAAAACTCCTAACCCCTTGTCCCCCCATCTCCCCATCACCCCATCACCCCATCTCCCCATCACCCCATCTCCCCATCACCCCATCACCCCATCACCCCATCTCCCCATCTCCTCTCCCCTACTCCTCACCTCCAGGTGTGTAGGTCACAGTTTTCGGATTATTATTAGAACCAAAGGGAACGGGTTTATTTTGATTTACGGAAATTAGTACTGCACCTGCATTCCCCGAACGTATAGTTACTTTTTCTTTGGCCGTAAAGCTTTTTTTATCTCCTTTTTGTAAGGTTCCTTCAAATACTTGTTTATCATCGGTTATTACTCTTACCCAGGATTCATCTTGTAAATCTAAACTAACTTTCACACCTTCAATCGGTTTTGGTGTTGGAGTCGGTTTAGAAACAGGTGGTGATGTAGCTTTCGATTCCGTAAGATCTTTTTGTTCCGAGACGTTTGATGAATATTGATTTTGACTCACAGTTTGATCGGCTGGTTTAGGACCAAGTAAATAAAATAGCCCCAAAGAAGCGCCTATTATTAATAAAATATAAGGTACGGCTAGTGGTATATATATGCTTGCTTTATTATTTAAATTGTTATTTTCCTGGGGTATTGGCACAGGACAAGCAATATCCCCAAATTCTTTACCTAAAGCTGTACCATTCAGCCCTAAAGCATCTCCATAACGACGCACAAACCCCTGAATGTAAACGGCTTCGGGTAGCTCCTCAAATCTTCCTTCTTCTAAAGCACTTAAAAAAACAGGTCGGACAAGTATTTTTGCTGCTATTTCGTCTATATGTATAGATTTTTCTTCTCTTACTTGCCTTAGTTTATTCGTTATCTCCTTAAGTTTCTCCCTTTGCTCTTCGTTTAACGGCTTCACTGTCATCTCCCGATAGTTTTTAACGTATTATATTCAACAGAGAAATCACTGAAAAAGATGTCTTTTATGCAACTTTTCAGTCAAAATTATGAAAGACTATTTTCTGATAATACATTTTTGTTGCAAGGCTATTTAATCTTGTCCACACAGCACCAAAAATCTATTTAAGACAATACCAGGTTACTACTAATGGTAGATGTTATTGCGGTTGTTGTCAGCTAATTAATTAAATATCTTTTTTAAGACTCGAAAATTGCATATTTTTTAATGTTTCCAATATAAATATATGGCTCAAACCGTGGAAGCGGCAATTAAAGTAAAAATTTTCTGCGATCGTTTGTCATCCTTCCTAGGTGGTATTTCTATGCTATATAAAGCAATTCTATTTAATACACAATTTAAATTACTATTTCAGCTAACAGCTTAGTATAAATTAATAATTAATAGTTTCAACCAACCCACTTCGCTTTTTCAAGTATGCCCTCAGATTAATTTTATACATTAATCTATTTTAAAAAATATTGATAGATTTCTTTAAACGGCATTAACAACAGTAACTTCGTAAAAACCGGGAACAAATAAATACTTATAAAATCTAGATCAATTAGTGAGAAGCTGATTCTAACAACCGTCGCGATTATTTTCCGAAAACAATATAGCTTTATACGCAACAATCCGGAAATGTCAAGAAAGGTTAGAAGAAATTACACAGGTAAATTTACCACCTTGCTTAACTACTCTTCATTATCCCGTAATTATGGTCATGTCATCTATGTACTCATTATCAGTTTCCGGACAACCCGCAATTGAAATTTCTCAGGACGAATTGCGATCGCTATTAAGTGAAATAGAAGCAGAACTGCATAACAGCAAAGTCTATCGACGTGCTTTAGCAACAGTACAAAAGTTGTTGGGTGATTCATCCGATCAAGCGAAGCTGTTATTTAAAGCGGTTGGAAGAGAAGCTATCGGTGTAGCATTTCGTCAGCTTTCATTACACAATCAAACCATTGCGGATACGACACCAGAAGTTGAAGAAAAGGTTGAACTACCCGTTGAACCAGCTAAAGACCTATCTGAGTGTTTGACAATTGTCAACTCATCCCCAAGCACCAATATTGTTAAAGAAGAAACTGCATCTTCGCCAACGTTAGTAAACCATACAGCCTCCCTTAACTCCAAAAAAACCGCTCCTTTCCAATGGTTTAAATCTGGAAAACCTTCTAAAGCACAAATCGCGAAGCAAACTAGAGTCGAACAGCGTTTAGAAAAGTTTCGCGAAATCGGTCAACAATTGAAACAAGGTAGGGAGTCCCGAGGTCTTTGTTTGAGCGACCTACATATGTATACTCATATTCCGGTACGTCAGATGGAAGCAGTGGAAAGGGGTGACATGGAATCGCTACCAGCAGATGTTTACGTTCGCGGTTTTATTCGAGTGATGGGGAATGCTTTAGGATTTAACGGTACTGCTCTAGCTGCAACTTTACCAACATCAGAAACACAAGAATCCTTGGTTCCTTCATTGTTTCAGTCCGATAGTAAAACTCCAAAAATTGGACTTGATATCAGCCCGATGCATTTGTATGTAGGTTATACAGCGCTAGTTGCTGGTGCGGTTGGAGGATTATCTCTAGTATCCCATCAACAAAGTAACGCTCAGAAAGCCATAAATCCAGAAGTAGCTCCTGCTTCAGATGTCTCCGAATCATTTAAGTATAAAGAGAATACAGCCAAACCAGGGATTAAATCTAGCAATGCTGGTATATCTATCGGTTCTGATATTGCTCCACCAGAAGCAGTCTAATCGAACTCAAACTAATGCCAAATCGAAAAATGATTGCCTGTAATAAAATGCTCGAAGTCTTATCAAATATACAAGCAATCTGTTTAAGAATGTTTGTGGGGAAGGACATCTTCCCTTCAATCTAACTTCATGTATCTTATGTTGACTTAATATTTATTCATCTTATTAAAAATATCTGTCATTCAAATCTGAATGCTTTTAAAGTCGGTGTGTTGTCCTGGGAGCGCAATGCACCATAATTACCTTTTAAAATGCCAAAATATTAATAATGAATTCTATAGATATGCGGATTAGTCATGGATCTAAAGGTATAATTTAGATTACTTTTTTATTAAATTTTGCGAAACGTTAGTAACGTCGTTGGGGTGATAAAATTCTTTGAGGAATGTTTAATAATAAGTCTGTTTCTCAAAATTTTATGCAACAAGCCCCACCAGATAGAAATACATCCGAAGAAGAACGTTTTCAAGATGACTATTATTCTTATTTAGAATCACCTGAAAATACACCCCGATACAAACCCACAGTTTGTTTTTTAAATGACGCTTTTCCCGAAGAATCATTTTCTTTATTAGATTTGGGATGCGGAAATGCGGCTTTATGCAAGTATTTACCAGAACGCTGCGATTATTTAGGTATCGATCATAGCGAGTTAGCAATTGAACGCTGTTTAAAGCTTTTTCCTCAAAGAAAGTTTGTTGCTGCTGATTTATCGGTAAAATTGGCTCAAATGGTTGAACAAAACCAAAAATTTGATGCGATCGTTATGGCTGGTTTGTTATTTCACAGCACCGATAAAAATACTTTAGAAAAAAAAGATGACCAAGAAATCATTGAATTTTGCTTGCAAAAGTTAGTGAGCGATCGCGGCTACTTAGTTATAATTGTGCCTTTTTGTTACGGCAATCATCCGAATCATACTTTATTTGCTCGCGCCGAGTTGTTACAAAAATTGGTCAACTCAATGGTAGAAAAGGCTCAAGGAAGTATGGTTTATGGGAATATTTCTTTGCTTACCGGCTTGGATGAAAGGGTTAGAGGGCAGAAAACTACACCCGATTGGTTTGTAGCAGATAGCAATGCTGACTATGCCAATATCTATGTTGGCACATACATGGCAGCTTGGACATTTATCAGTTCGCTTAAACCTGAGATCGGTCCCTATTCATAATTCCTCAAGTCATAGACGAAATATTGCAACAAAAGGAGAAAATTTTGAAATGCATAACAGTACTACTCTTCCAATTACCGACATCAAAACAAAAACAGCTATCAACTACGATCGCGCAGAAAAACAGTTTATCGAATTGCTAACAACGGAAGATTTAGATCGGCATTTAGATGAACTGCGTTTAGTAATAGATAACATCGAAAAAAATATTGATTTTGCGATCGCAGCAGCTTATCAAACACCGTCAGGGGATGATGCTGCACATTTGTTTTTGCAAAGAATACTTTATCGTATCAATCGGTTGAAGCTTTTTTGGTTCGATAGTTTACGAAGCTACATTAACGAAGATTCTCTTTACCTGCAAAAGCTGCGGAAGCGAATTGAATCAGTTTGGCAACAATGGGAAATAGCTCAATTAGATGTAGAATCCTTTAAAGGAATAGATGTCAAAAAGGCATTGCACGAAAAGGTTGCAGCCGATATCGAACCACCTTTATCTGAAGATAATCTGTATTATCGCGACGAATTAACTATCGCTGGCTACCGTCGTTTAGTAGCAATTGGTTCTCTCGATGGATTAGTGGAAGCGAGTCAAATTTCTCGGACTTTAGGTGGTGTAAGTAATGAAATCCACGCCGTATTGACCAGGTTGTTATTAGAAGAATACGGTGGCGGTCGTCTTGCTCGCAAGCATTCTTCTTACTTTATAACAATGCTGGAAAAATTGGGAATGGAAACTCAGCCAGAAGCATACTTTGATTTGGTTCCTTGGCAATTATTGGCAACAATCAATCATATGTTTGTAGTTACCGAACGAAAGAGCCATTTTCTACGCTACATCGGCGGACTTTTGTACGGAGAACTTTCCGTACCGTCGGGGTTACGTCCCTATCAAGCAGCCGGAAAGCGACTCGGATTATCAGCAGAAGAGACAAGTTACTGGGATATCCATATCAAAGTAGATGAACTACATGGAAAATGGATGTTAGATGATGCAGCCTTACCTCTAATTGAGAAGTATCCGCAAGATGCTTGGGAAATACTGCTTGGCTACGAACAACAAAAGTTATTAGGTTCTCGTTCTCGTAAAGCCGTGACTCAAGCAGTGAAAGAAGCTGATAAAGTTGTAATTTGAGTAAAAGGAAGTAGGGAGTAGGGATGAGGAGATAGAGGGACACCGGGACAAGGAGAAAAATAACTAATTAGTTACTCGCTACTCTTAACTCCTAACTCCTAACTCCTAACTCCCTACTCCCTACTCCCTACTCCCTACTCCCTACTCCCTACTCTCTTTCACAAAGAAGTCATTATCTGAATTAGCTCGGAAGATAAATCAACTGCTACTTGATTGCGGGTAAACAAAACTCCAGCTAAAAGATAGATGTTTTCTGAATAAAAAGCCAGACCTTGTTCTTGCATTTCCAAAATCGTACTTTTTACTTTTGGTTCGCAGCTATAATAGCCAAATTTTAAAGGCGAAATGATAAAATTCCCAGTAGAATAACCATTCGATTTCGCATATTCAATCAAGCTTTGCGGATTAGAATAGCTAGACACCATCAGCAACACATTTTCATAACTTAAAGACAAAAGCTTTCTGGCAATTTCTGAACCATCGATACCACCGTGCAATAACGGCTGATAAATATTATTATCTATTGCAGGGAGATATGGCGGGTTTGAGATCAGATACTCAGCATTTGGTATCTGCGAACTAAAAAAACTTTGGTTTTTGACTATGTATTTACTGTCTAATTCGTGTTTACGAACGTTGGATTCAGCCACTTCATAAGCTGAATCATTTAATTCAAATCCATATATTTTACCTTTAAATTTCGTTTCAAGTAAAGATTTGATCGCTGGAATACCATCACCAGCACCAAATTCGACAATAATTTCAGATTTATTGCATTGTTTCAGCACTAATTCTTTGATGCACCTAGAGTAGAATTCAGATTCTTCCGGACAATAAAATACATCTTTTAAAGTTTTTTGAGTAAGCATTGGATCTGTTAAGAAGATATAAAAGTTAATTTAATCTTTCCTTAGTTACATTCACATCTACCCCAAGTAAGTTGTATATATACATTAGTGAAGAAACTTAAGGATTCTATTCAACATTGTTCCTAAATCTCCTTAAGAAGACACTTGCTAGATTGCACCCTATGGGTTATACAATCTTTTAAGAGTATATCTTTAACTGTTTTTATTAAAAATTGAATTGATAAATTAGACGAAACCAAAGCTTAAAGATAGCTTAACTTTTTGAAATCTTGGAGCCAAAATAAAAAAAAGTTATAGCTAAATTCTTAAATCAAAACTATTAAATCAATACCAAATTATCCCGATGTACGACTGTTTCTACACCTTCGTAACCTAAAATTTCCGGGATTTCACTCGAACGTCGTCCCCGGATTTTTTTAAGTTCGCGACTACTATAATTAACTACCCCACGGGCAATTTCTTTACCATCTTTATTGCACAATTGCACGGCTTCGTTTTGCTCGAATTCTCCTTCTAATGCTGTAATTCCCGCAGCTAACAGTGATTTTCCCTCACCAGAAATTGCGATCGCAGCACCTGCATCCAAATATAATTTACCTTCTGGCATTAATCCGTATGCTATCCAACGTTTGCGGGCTGAGGTTGGTTCGGGTTGCGGTGCAAACTGCGTACCGATAGATTCACCTTGCAAAATTTTTTCTATATTCGAGGGTTGTTTACCTTCGGTAATTACTGCTCTAACGCCAGCAGCGGTAGCAATTCTTGCAGCCGAAATTTTTGTTGTCATCCCGCCCGTACCCCACTGCGAACCGGATGAACCTGTATCTACCTGTAATTGAGTCAGTTCTTCAATGCTGCTGACTAAAGATATAGGTCGAGCATCGGGTACCCTTCTAGGGTCAGCTGAATAAAGTCGATCTACATCTGTAAGCAAAAATAACCAATCTGCACGTACCAAACTAGCCACTAAAGCTGATAAAGTATCATTATCACCGAACTTTAATTCTTCGACCGCCACAGTATCGTTTTCGTTGACTATTGGAATAACGTCTAGTTTTAATAATTCCTGAAAAGTATTGTAAATATTCAGATAGCGACTGCGTTGCACTAAGTCAGTGCGAGTCAGTAAAACCTGGGCTATAGGCTGTTGTAAACTAGTAAAAAAATCATCATAAACCCGCATTAAGCGTCCTTGTCCCACCGCTGCAACTGCTTGTTTTACACTAATTGCTTTGGGACGTTCGTTTAAACCCAATCGCGCACAGCCTACACCTACAGCACCAGAAGAAACTAAAATTACTTTATAATTATTCCGTCTCAAACCACAAAGAGTTTCAGCCAAACTCGCAATTGTAGAAAGTGCTAAATGTCCGGTTTCTGGTCTAGTTAAACTAGAAGTACCGATTTTAACAACTATTATTTTACTCATTTTTTATTCCTTAGTTTGTAGTAAGGGCTTCAGCCCTCATTTTAAGGATTAAAGTCCTTAGTACAAACAAAAAATTGTCCCCAAATAGAAGACAATATTATAGTTATCGTATTTGTAACAAATATTTAAAAGTATAAAGCGCCAATCCCTCTAAAAGTGAAGGTTGACGCTTTACAATTACGTATTATCTTATTATGTTCAGAGTCTTTATTAAGCTGACTCCGATTTATTTATCTATATATATACTTACACCTTTGGATAATTTAGCCCGATTTTTTTATGATTTTTTTAGATTTTTGACGATCAAGTTTTGTCGGGATTTCTGACTCTACGTTTCTTAGGAGTAATCGAAGCTCCCAGAATTTCCGATATCAGCACTTCAAAATTACGTATGGGGTGAGAACGCATCGCAGTATCGGGATGAACAATGGGTTCAACCAAGATCGAAAACATATCCAAACGATTACCGACAACGACATCAGTAAAAAGGCGATCGCCAACCATTGCTACCTGATGCGCGGGTAAGTCCATTTGCTGGAGTGCTTGTCTAATTTTGCGTCTTGAGGGTTTAACTGCACCCAGATAGTAAGGTAAGTCGAGCGAACGAGCAATAGAACCGATTCGATTTTCGCTAATGTTGTTACTTACCAACCAAATTTTTACCAAAGGACGAATTTGATTCACCCACTCAAGCAGCTCATTAGAAGCGAAAGCTGTAGTTATGGGAACCAAAGTTTCATCAACATCTAAAACTAACCCTTTAAGCTTATATTGCTGAATAATTTCTGGTGTCAGATTTAATATAGAACCTTCTAAAATTAAATCCGGCTGCAAAAGTCGATTCCAATTCATAACCAATATTTCAGAAATTAATAACTGATAATTAATAGTCTTATTCTTCCAATGGTAAACCCAGTACTACCAGAAAATCTTGATCATATATCGCTTTATCCCAATTAGCAGCCGATTTAACTTGTTCTGGAGTCAAGTTTTGGGCATTAGTTAAATTAGTCCCGTTCAGGTTAGCATTTCTAATATTGGCACCATCAAGGTTAGCATTACTAAGATTTGCGCTTCTGAGGTCGGCACTATTCAATTTTGCATTCGTTAAATCCGCACTACTCAGTTCTGCATCTCTAAGGTTTGCATACCGAAGATTTGCATCGCTAAGATTAGCACCAGCAGAAATTAAGTAAGCTTTAAAAGCATTAATCGAGAAATTTTGAGGAAATTTAGTTTTTTCATCGTAGAAACAACCTTTAAAATATGCTCCTCTGAGGTCTGCACGAATTAAGTTAGTACCTCTAAGATTCGCACTAGTCAAATTAGCACCTCTAAGGTCTGCATCGCTTAGATTGGAACCTCGCAGATTCGCACGAGATAAATTAGTATCTCTCAAGTTAGCAATAGTGAGATGCGCTCCACTAAGATGAGCATTAGCTAAATCAGCATCTTGGAGGTTCGCATTCGGAGAAATCAGGTACATCTGATGATTCCCAGGTGTAAAATTTGCAGAAAATTTAGTTTTTTCGTTGTACAAACTGCCTTTAAATTGCGCTCCAGCTAGTTTCGCATCTCTAAGGTCAGCACCCCTGAGATTAGCACCAATAAGTTTGGCATCTTTTAGATCTACACCTCTAAGATCTGCATTTCTCAGGTCTGCATTAGTCAAATCTGCACTTTTAAGATTTGCGTCGGTAAGGTTAGTATCCCTCAGATTAGCATCCTTTAAATTGGCATCGGCAGAAATGCGGTACATTTGATAATCATCGGGGTTAAAATCTTCAGGAAATTTAGTATTTTCGTTATATAAACTACCTTTAAGATCGGCATCTTTAAAAATAGCATTTTCTAAAAATGCACCTCTAAGACTAGTACTTCTCAAGTTGGCACTGCTAAAATTTACACCTCTAAGGTCTGCGCTATTTAAATTTGCACCTTCAAGGTTAGCATTGTTCAATTTAGCACCTTTTAAAATTGCCTTACTGATATCAGCATCGTTAAGGTTGGCAAAACAAAGGTTAGTACCCTTAAGCTTAGCTTCTCTAAGGTCAGCACAGCAAAGGTTTGCACTTTTCAAATTGACTTGACTGAGATTTATTTGTTGTAAATCCGTTTGTTCAAGATTTAGTCTTTCTAAAGAAATACCGTAATCTTTCAAAAATTCTAAGGCTCTAATTCTCGCATAGCTAGTTGAAACTTTTGCTGCTGCTGCATTATCAATAACTTGCCATGCTTCGTATATTCTGGTTCTTAATCGTTCTGGACTTTCTAAAACATATAAAAACGCTGCGGTTAATATACTGAAGCCCTGAACGTATTTTACTTGAACTACCGAAAAGACTTGAGAACAAACTGATTTCGGATTATCACAATTAACAGATGACCAGTTTTCAAATCGGTAAACTAATAGTATTACTGCAAAAGCAATAGTTAAAGCAAGCAATACACGTACACAAACAGCTATAATCCTTCTTCCCCAAGAAAAAGATAATCCATCCATTCCTTAAAATTTTCCTACATTTCCACCCAGGCACCCAACAAAGGTAATATATTTTTTGGTAAAGTGTGTGTTGATTTACTTACAAATAGAATTTGCATTTATGATTCTATACTAGTTATCCATTAAATCTCAAAAATCAGGTAACAGTTAGACAATAGTTGAATTTTGATTATTTTTGCGCTTTAGGATTTTTCATTACCCATTACCCATTACCCATTACCCATTACCCATTACCTATTCCCTATTCCCTATTCCCTATTCCCTATTTCCAACCTTCTCTCGATTATGAGGTTCCTTCATATTAGAAATATCGGGACCGCTAGGAATTATACCTCCCGGATTTAGCGGAAACAAATTTCCATAATAATCCCGCTTGATGCTTTCTAAATCGCAAGTTTCAGCTACTCCTGGAAGCTGATACAAATCGCGTAGATAAGCCCCTAAATTCTTATAATCCACAATTCTGCGGCGATTGCATTTGAATAAACTGTAATAGACTATATCAAACCGAAACAAAGTAGTGAATAAACGCACGTCTGCTAAGGTTAACTTTTCACCACATAAGTATCTATTATTTTCTAATGCTCGATCAATCTCATCTAAAACAGTAAATAGTTCATCGCAACATTTATTATAAGCTTCCTGAGTTTGAGCAAAACCGCAGCGATAAACGCCGTTATTTACAGCATGATATATTTTTTCGTTCCATTGTTCTATTTCTTCCTTTAATTCTTCCGGGTAAAGATCAAGCTGGGAATTACTAGCAAATTCGTTTAATTGAGAATTTAATATAACGATAATCTCAGCACTTTCGTTATTAACTATCGTTTTTGTTTGCTTATCCCACAACACCGGAACCGTACAACGTCCTTGATAAGCCGGTTGTGCAACTTGATATAATTCCGGAACAGTTCGACAACCATCTGACGGATTATTTAAAACCCAGATTCCTTGATCGGGTGAAGGATACACAATCGACACTTCCACAGCATCTTCAAGTCCTTTTAAGGCTCTAACTACTAAAGTTCGATGCGCCCAAGGACATCCTAAACCAACATATAAAAGATAACGTCCCGATTCTGGTTGATAATTTTTTTCTAACCCACCGATAGAATTGCGAAACTGACTTGAAGGACGAATATATTCTCCTTTCTGATTACTTGGTGCAAGCTTGGACATCATTATTTGCCACATAGTAGTCCAAACAAATTTTCCGAGCTTAATAATTAAACCTGAAGGCAAGGATTTACCTTTTTTCTTAACTTTAGAAGTAGATTTTTCAGGGTTTTTCTGATTTAGAACTTTTTCGGGGGAAGCTATCGGTGGTGACATTTTAATATACCCTAAATTAAATTTCAAATAAAAAATCAAACAATATATATGACCGCAAATGCCAACAAAATATTTTCTGGAAACTATTCCTATAGACATATGTAACAATCTTTACTTAGATGGAAGTAAAAATTAGTTAAACATAGTTATCTGTTATTGGATATTATTTGCTTTAAAGTTAAGTGAATAAACGAGCAAAAATTACATTAAGTTAGAGAAACCAATCATGAATTTATTCAATAATATCTTAAAACAACTAACAGCAACTGTTTTAAGCAGTTTAATCGCGATCGCACTTTGGTTGGCAGTTGTACCGCAAGCCCAAGCAGCTATTACCAGTACTCCAGCACTATCTACTAATGACAGCAAACGCATTCAGGCGATCGCCGCTTGCTTACCTGCCAAACTAACCATTCAAAATCAAGATGCAGGCAATCGAATCGCTAATGCGTTATCAGAAATGAAAAACGATCAGTTAGAAAGGATATTTGACGTTACAGATACCCCCCAATTAAGCGACTCAGAAATTGCATTCAAAACTTGCTTGCAACAAAAAGGCTTTACACCCCAAGCAGAATTACAAAATCGTTCGTTTTACTAGATAACAGACGGGGAGACAAGGAGAGAGATAATTAATGATTAACTCATAACTCCGGTAGTCTTAACTATCCCTTATACACCATGCCCAAAACCAAAAGTCGTCTAACAGAAAATTTGGCTGGATATCTTTTTATTGCACCAACTATTTTGGTTTTGGGTATTTTTGTGGTTCTACCGATAATTTACGCTGTATTTCTTTCTTTACAAAAAGTGCAGCTTCTGGGCGATATTGAATACGAATTTGTAGGTTTTCGTAATTTCACTCAGTTAGTGGAAGACGAACGGGTTTGGATTGCCCTTAAAAATACAGCCGAATACGTGGCAATTGTAGTACCTTCACAAACTATCTTAGCTTTATTCTTAGCAGTTTCTCTTAATTCTGGGATTCGCGGTAAAAGCTGGTGGAGGGTTCTTTTCTTTTTACCCACAGTTACTTCTTCGGCAGTCTTGACGCTGATTTTCATGTGGATCTACAACACCAATGGACTGCTAAATGATTTTTTGAGTTTAATCCGATTCCCTACATATAACTGGTTGGGAGACCCCGCAGTTGCACTCATTGCTATTATGATTATGAACATCTGGTCAACAGCACCGTTTTTCATGGTCATTTATCTAGCAGCTTTACAAGATATACCTGAATACCTCTATGAAGCAGCAGAATTAGACGGTGCGAATGGATGGCACAAATTTATTAATATCACTATTCCCTTGCTCAACCCCGTTACCTTTTTTGTCGTAGCAATGGGAATCATTGGTACTTTTCAACTATTTGACCAATCTTATATCTTTTCTAAAGGTACTGGTGGACCGAATAACGCTACTTTAACCATTGTTTTATTGATATATCAAGCGGTATTTAGTAACTTGCAAATGGGATATGCAGCGGCTATAGCTTTCCTCTTAGCAGCGATAATTGTCACGATAACCTTAATTGGGCGGCGATTTGGAGGCGAAATTTGAACAAAATCTGGAACCTTTCGTGGTTAAAGATACTGCTTTACTCAGTTTTAACACTGTACGCAATTATTACTTTAATTCCTTTTTTATGGGCGCTTTCGGCATCATTTAAGCCCTTAACAGAGATTATAGCTGGGGAACCTAACTTTCTACCAAAGAATTTTACCCTTGATAATTACAAACAAATCTTTATAGAAGAACCATTATTTATACGTTGGTTTTTCAACAGCGTCATAATTGCGATCGCAGTTACTATCTTAAATTTATTATTCAACTCAATGGCGGGTTACGCTTTAGCAAGGCTGCAATTTCGGGGTAAACGCTTTTGGTTCTTCCTGATTTTGGCAGTGCTAGCAGTACCAATACAAGTTACACTCATCCCCACATTTTTAATTTTAAAAACTTTCGGTTGGTTAAACTCTTACCAAGGGATGATTATTCCCAACATGGTAAACGCCACATTTATTTTTATGATGCGGCAGTTTTTTGTTAATTTTCCTCAAGAATTAGAAGAAGCTGCCGCAATAGATGGTTTAAATACCTTTGGAATTTTCCGTCATATTGTACTTCCCCTAGCAAAACCAGCGCTAGCAGCCCAAGCAGTATTTATCTTTATGAGTAGCTGGAATAATTTTTTGCTCCCCGTAGTGATTTTATTTGACCCAGAAATGTTTACCCTACCTCTCGGACTCAACAGCTTCAAAGGTCAATATATCAGCTACTGGAACTATATTATGGCAGCTTCAATGGTTTTCACCCTACCAGTTCTACTCATTTACGCTTTCTTCAACCGCTACTTTATTCAAAGCGTCTCCTTCACAGGAACTAAAGGATAAGAAATTTTAGATTTTAGATTTTAGATTTTAGATTGAATAGTTAAGAGTTATTTCTCCCCTTGTCCCCCCATCCCCCATCCCCCATCCCCCCATTCCCTCTCTTTACAACTTCAAACAGTACTTTGGGCAACAAATTGCACGCTTGGAGTGATAATTGTATTACAGCGACTTAATCTTATTGTCTGAGTTAAAAATCATTATGAGTTTTGCCTGCCTTATCAATAAGAAATTAAGCATCGCTAATATTGCTGTGTTGAGCATTAAAATTTTTGAGGGGAAACATGATAATAAGATCAATTGGCATTTTTGCCGCTTGTGTATTGCTAAGTTTTCAATTGTTTGTAGGTAGCGCTTACTCTGTAGAACTCGACGAAGCGACTCGATCGGTACCGTTGAACGAACAAGGCGATACTTATGTACTGAACTTAAAAGAAGTTAAAGAAGGTAAACGCTTATTCAATTATGCTTGCGCTCAGTGTCATGCTGGTGGTGTAACCAAGACAAACCAAAACGTAGGATTAGACCCCGAAGCTTTGGCATTAGCAACCCCATCCCGCGATAATATCCAAGGTTTGGTGGACTATATGAAAAATCCCACTACCTATGATGGAGAAGTGGAAATTTCTGAATTGCACCCCAGTATCAAAAGTGCGGATATTTTCACGGAAATGCGAAATTTAACCGATGAAGATTTGGAAGCGATCGCCGGTCATATTCTGTTACAACCTAAGATTGTCGGTCAAAAATGGGGCGGTGGTAAGATTTACTACTAAATATCTTTTTTGATTAAGTAGTGAATAATAAATCTTAGTTATTAGTCTATAGTTGGTATTTCAATTTTAAGAAAGCTGGCTATGGGCTAGTAACTGTTTGATAAAAGATAATTTAAAGATAGCTGCATAAATTGCCATGTTGGAGGTTCGACATGACCCAATCCTCTAAAATCTTTGGCTTTAGAAACTCTCAAAGGTGCTAATCCCCAGCCCTTTCAATGCTTTGGTTTCTTATATGCGGCAGCCGATGACCTATGATGGTAGCGAAGAAACTTTTTGGTGCCGTGAAATTACGCCCAATATATTATCTCAACAACAAATTAAAAGTTTAGCTGCGTTTGTTCTTACTGCTGCAAAAAAGGCTCCCGGTTGGGGAACTGATACTTTCGGGATTGGCGAATAAATCATCTAGCGTTTAACACAATTAATTTAAATCGCGCTCTTTAGGAGCAAAAAATTTACAAAAATTTATATATGACAAGTTGTCATATTTGGGCGCAATTTTATTTAAAATGGAAGAAACATAAATTTTAAACTGTTGTTAGGAGAAAGCAATGAGATTGATTGCGTCCACTTTAAGACGTTTGGGTTTAGCCGCTTTGACTATGTTGTTAGTTGTCAGCAGCTTTGCGGCTTTTGCTCCTAGTGCTGCGGCTGAAACATATACCGTTAAATTAGGTAGCGATAAAGGAATGCTGGCATTTGAGCCATCGAAGTTATCAGTTCAACCCGGTGACACCATTAAGTGGGTTAACAATAAAGTTCCTCCACATAACGTTGTATTCGATGCTAATCAAAACCCTGCGAAAAGTGCGGATTTAGCTAAAGGGTTATCTCACAAGCAGTTAATGATGAGTCCGGGACAAGAATTTACAACCACCATTCCAGCTGATGCACCTGCTGGGGAATATACTTTCTACTGCGAACCTCACCGTGGTGCTGGTATGGTTGGCAAAGTTGTTGTTGAAGGCTAATCCTTAAGAAAGCAGATTTTATCCTCGATCTAACTATAAAGGGTAAAATAGCCAACATTTATCTTAAGAGATAAAAATATAGAGACGTAGCAGTGCTAGGTCTCTATTTCAATTAATCGGTCTAATATTCAAAATTAATGTGGTGGGTACTAATGGTCTATTGCATTAAATTTGACTGGTTTTTATCATAACCTGCCGGTGGTTTTCAACCCCCGTCTAATAGCGAAAGTCCTATAAATAGGACTGAAATGCAAGCCGTCAAAATTAATGAAAAGGACTACTAATATTCCACCACATTAATTTTGATGGGTAAGATATTGGTAGTGGGAGCGTCCCGCTCCCTCCTATTAACTAGCGAGCGGGACGCTCGCACTACCCCAAACCCTCATAACTTATGTGGTCAAGTACTAATAGTGCGTTTCATTAGTTCTGATAGGTAATAAATTTGTAGTGCGACCATCTTGGTCGCTCGTTACAACCAGCAAGCTAAAAGCAACCAGCGTGTGCGTAAGCGCAGATTCGCGCAGCGTCGCACTACCCTTACCCCGCAAAATTAATGTGGTGAAATACTAGGACTTACTTAGAATTATCTCGTTGTTCCTTAATTTCACGCAACTGTTGGATTAGCTTCTTAGCTGAATTAGACGCTTTTTTGCTATCTTCTGATTGAGAATCCTCTTTACCATCTCGGAGCCGGTTTGCAATTGATGGCTTAGAAGTAGCTTGTGGTGCAGGCTCCTTAATATCAACTCGTGCCTGGGGTTTCGATCTTCCTGGAACCGGCGGCATTTGCTGGTTATTTCTGAGTCGCACTTCTAACGCTGGCTGCTTATTTTCGGATGCAGATGCGGGTTTCTTAGTTCTAATCTCAACAGCAGGCTTAGGTGTAACCGGGGCTGAAGTTATAGTAGGAACAACTACTGTACTAGGAGATGGTTGGGCATCAATTTTTACAGGAACCGAACTTCTAGATATATCAAGTTTAGATGGTTGCTGGTTTATTTGCACTTCACCTTCTTTAGATGAACGCAAACGGTCAACTATTTTTTCTTGGGGCTTAGATAAGTCCGCAGTATCGGTCGCATCGGATTTAAAATCAAGGGTAAAGGCGTATACTTTAGCTTTCCCATTTCTACGGATGGGATTTTCCTTGAAATACTTCCTAAAATAATTTCTGGTTTCTTTTTGAAGATCGGAAGAAACTGAGCGATCGACAAATTTTAAATAATCAGCTTTCCCTTCAGAATCAATAACTAAGGTACCCTCGATTTTGCCTTCTTTTCCGGGCTTTGCTTTGAGTACCTCGGAAATTGGCTGTTTAATTTCAGAGTTGGGATAGCGTTCCCTAACTTCTTGAAACTGTTTTGCGAGAGTTAAAGTTCTTGTATCTTGAGGTGAAATATTTGTGTTTGGGGTGGCTGATGATGGCTGATTTGGTAACTCAATTCGTTGGGTACCAGATTGTCCCCATTGCTGTAAACTTTGTCCAGCTAATGTTAAGTCATCACCCGGTTTTGGAATATTCATGTTAACCGGAGCAACAAAATCTTGGGGGTTAACGCTTCTTGGTTGAGTTACAGCCCCATTATTACTAATATCTTGGTTAATTTGCGAATTGATCGCCACTTGATCGTTATACGATGTCGCAGGAAGGGTTAGTGGTGCTGGATTTCCAGTAAGTTCGGGAGGTAATGGTGCCGATTGTATTGGAGGTATGTCGGGCAAATTGTAATTTGAAGATGGTCTTGGTATAGATCTCATTTTCGTAGACCCTGCCGAACTTCCCAATTCTATGTCTTGATTGAAACGACGATATGAACCGTCAGATTTTGCTTTGACATTAAATGAAGAGTCGAAATTGGGTTGAGGAAGTACTGGTAAAGACTGACTTCTGGGTAAAGACGAGATATTTGGATTAGCCGACGATGTAGGTAAAGATGGTATTAACATCTTTGTGGAATCGGGACTAGGTGGTAGTTGATTTAAAGGAGTTGGCTGAACCGCAAAGTTCGGTAGAGGAATTGCCGACTGTAGAGGAACCTGGGGTAAACCGGCAATTTGAGGACTATTCTTTTGGGGTAATCTACTTTGTTCTGCCTGAGATAATTCCATTATCCCGACACTTTCAGGGGATGCTTTTTGGTTTACTTTCGAGTCAACAGGCATTAAAGGCAGTATAAAAGCAATAGCACCATGAATGCCGACAGAGGCTATGGCTGCTATTCCGGCTGGTTGGCTTAAAAATTCGGGTATATTTTTGAATACTGAGACGTAAGACATGGCTATTATCGCTCACTTGGCTTGGTTGCGGTTGACTAGCAATTTAATCTATCTGGCAATATTTTCAGGCAATTAATGATTTGATTAAAGTAAGCCCTCACAGATGCAGTCTCTTTGCAAATCATAACTTCCTACCGCAAATCCCATCATAACAGGATTGTTTGTACAGGCGGTATCCCGTATTAATGAAAACCGATTGTACTCAGAAGTGATGTTTGCCGATAGAGGACTTTGAAAACCATCATTTTTAAAACTGTATTTTTAAGTTTGACGGAAATAGATTGTTTAGGTAAATATACTAACTATGGCTATAGGTTATATCTATTTTTTTACAATTTATTGGCGAGATTCCGGAAGTTTTTAGTTTTTTATCATTTGAATTGTCGTTCCTGCGAGCATTTGTAAAGCAGAATAATACGGCAAGCATTAATTTACCAATTTTTAGCTAAAGCTGTATTTCAAAAAATACTTTCAAAAAGTAAAGCTGAAATAATCATTAATTATAGATTATATTCATCCACTAGCAATGTTTACATAATACCAATTTCACTATTTACTTACGTATAAGTTATACATTTAAATTTTTTCGCAAGTTTTACCCATTAAATCTCGTTACTCTAAGCAAGTAAATGTCATTACCTACAGTTATTTTACCTGGTTTTTTTGAAAGCGCTGAAGCTTACTATAGCTTAGAAAAATTATTGCAAAATATTGGTTTTCCTACAGTCACGGTACCGCTACAAAGACGAGACTGGATAGCAACTTTGGGAGGAAGCTCTGTAGTTCCGATTTTGCAGCAATTAGACTACACGGTAAAAAGCATATTACAACAAGTTGGTGTTTCTCAAGTTAATTTGATCGCTCACTCCGCAGGAGGTTGGATATCGCGTATCTATTTGGGAGAAGTCCCCTATGGCAAACGCAGCCCAAAGTTAACATGGCAAGGACATTCCCAGGTTGCAACTCTAATTACTTTAGGTACACCTCATACAAGTTTGGAGCGATGGACTCGCTCAAATCTGGATTTTGTAAATAATAATTATCCCGGAGCATTTCACGAAAAAGTCCGTTACGTATGTGTGGCGGGAAAAACAATTTTCGGACAAAGACGATTGGGAAATTGGTTAGCCTTCAATAGCTACAAGTTAACTTGTGGTAACGGTAACACTTGGGGAGATGGAATTACACCCATCGAAGCTGCTCATTTAAATGGTGCAAAAAATTTAGTCCTTGAAGGTGTAATGCATTCTCCGAGAAGCCCTAAAATTTGGTATGGTTCGCCAGAATCAATGCAAAGTTGGGTAAAATACTTAGCATAACTGTATATTCTTTTTGTCAAAAGTTAATATTTCTTAGTTAAAATCGTAATAAAAATAGGTATTTCCTGAAAAAGGAAGGTTTTATGGTTTTACAAGAAAGCCGATTTGAAACGGTGATGCGGCGGACGGCAACGATTTTGTCGGTAGTAATTATTACCTTGACTTTGATTGCCGCGACGACTGGAATTTTACTGTCTATTTATTACGAACCAGCTTCCGGCAGGGCTTATCAGTCATTAAAGGTGATAACTGAAGAAATTCAGTACGGTTGGTTATTCCGTAAAGCTCACAATCTTGCGGGCAATGGAGTAATTATTGTTGCCTTGATTCAGATTGTGGTGATGTTCTTAGGCAGAAAATTTACTAAAAGTTGGTATACAGCTTGGGTGAGTGGAATCTTCTTGACTTTATCTGTAATTGGATTAAGTTGGACTTCGATGATTTTGGGTTGGGATCAAGTTGGATTTTGGCGCTTTAATATTGAGCTAGGAACTATTGAAGCTATTCCTCTGATCGGCGAGCAGTTAAGAGAAATTCTGACTGGTGGTAGTGGTGTTAGTACCTTGACCGTTCAGAGACTTTATACCATACACAGCTATATTCTCTCTACTGCTGCAATAATTTTGGCGATAGTACATTTATTTAGTGTGCTGTGGGTTGAAAAACAAGTCAGCACACCGCAAGAATTAATTCAAGGTGTTGGAGCATCGGTAGCAGAAAGTTGAGATAACCTCCCAATGGGAATTTCTTCTACTTCTGGTAAATTTTCTAAAGAAAGACGAGTTGATTGGTGTCCACCAGACAATCGTTTGAGCAGATCCGGTCTGGGGTCATGCAATAAGTAGATTAGGCGATCGCCAACTTGCCAAGTTTCGCTGGCAGCCATAATGTTGATTTTGTCGTCTCTTTCTACAAATAGCGGTAGTAAGTCCCCAGTTCGGATTAATGCTTGTAACTGAATTTTTTGCAAGGAAAAACCAGGATCTTTCAAGGTCATACTTCCTAGTTTTATTTGTTCGTCATCAAGATGTTGATTCCAAATTTTAATTTTGAAGTCTGGAAGAAAAGCTTGTAAAACTTTGCTATTATTTTGGGTTCCGGCTTGAGGGTCGCGGGGGAAAACTGCTAAAACACGCGGTGGATCAAATTCTTCTGCGGCTCGTTGAGCTAAAACAAAATTAACTTCACCATTTTTAGTCATAGCCAGAAAAGTGCCTACAGAATCAAGTCCAGCTTCTTCTAGGACATTGGCATCTAAAGCACTGCTAGTCAAAACTCGGAGATTTCTTGCTTGTGCTTGCTGACTTGCTTCCGGGTCTGTATCAATCATGACTACATCCTCGCCGCGTTCTTGAAAGAAGCGAGCAATTAGTAAACTTAAAGGATTGCAGCCAACAATTACTGCTCCAGTTGCTTCTTTTGAAGTAATTTGCAGTAACTTAGCAACCCAGCCTGCGGTTAGTCCTTGACAAAAAACTGTCATCAAAATTGTCAAAAATACCAAGGCCTTGATCGCATCGCCACCATTTATACCCCGCTGCGTCAGTAAAATTCCGAACAATGAAGCCACAGATGCTGAAACAATACCTCTTGGTGCAACCCAACTGAGAAACAGTTTCTGTCTCCAGTTCAGGTCGCTATTCCAGGTACATAAAAGAATATTTATCGGTCGCACGATGAACATCAGCGCCAATACGGTAAATAAACTACCCCAGCCTAAAGCAAACACGCTGGCAATAGACAAGTCAGCCGCTAATAAGATAAATAATACCGAGATACAAAGAATCGTAAGCTGACCTTTGAAGTGGCGTAACAAACGTTCATCTGGTACGGACGAATTGGCAAATACTGCTCCTGCCATTACTGTTGTCATTAATCCCGATTCACTGCGAATCATCTGCGCCAAAGTAAACAAGCCCCATACTGAAGCCAGCACTACGAGATTTTTCAGTTCAAATGACAAAATATTGGCTCGTTTAAAAAATAAACTTAGCAGCCAGCCCCCAGCAGCACCAATAAAAGCACCGATACCCAAGCGCACTACCAAACCTGCGATCGCGCTAAACGGGTCGGCATCGCCATTCAAAATAGTATCGAGAACTACAACAGCCAGTATTGCTCCTACGGGGTCGATCAAAATGCCTTCCCCTTCCAAAAGCGTTGCTACTTGCCGGTCTACTTTTATTTGCTTCAATAGTGGACTTACTACTGTTGGACCTGTAACTACCACAATTGAAGCGTAGAGAAAAGCAATTGGCCAAGGAAATTCTCCCAGCCAATGAGCCGCCATACTTCCACCCATTAATGTAATTAAGGTTCCTAAAGTTACGAGCAATTGCAGGCTAGTCGAAACTCTGCCCAGTTCTCGCAATTCTAAGTCCAGTCCGCCCTCAAATAAGATTATTGCCGTTGCTAGAGCAACAATTACTTCTAATCCAATGCCTAACAAATGGGGATGTAATAACCCAATGCCATCAGATCCGAGAAAAATACCGAATAGCAGTAAAAAAACAATGCTAGGTACTTTCAGGTAAGCAGCTAGCACTTGGGCGCTGATGCCTGCAACGACAGCAATCACCATTTGCAGGGTGATGTCAAAAGATGCTTCCATATTGGAGATTTTGACCCGTGTTTTTCAAAATCTTTTGTTAAGAATAGTAAATATTAAACTCGATAAATAAAAGGTTCGTACACCTCATTTTTTGTCGAAATGTTAATTTTTTCCTAAGTTGGTTATGATACAGCATTTTGCTAAACTTTGTACAATCGCCCCAAACCCATTCGTTTTTTTAAAGAACATTTTAGGAAACAACAGCCTCAAACTATTTACCCACTTTAACCTGCACTCAGCAATATGGCGGTGAGTTATTAACAGGGAGGGAGTAGGGAGCAGGGAAGGGTTAACTACTTATCAATATTATTTTGGTTGAAAGTATTGACATTTCCCCACTAATTCGTTAAATTAATAAAAGTTCAAACCTATGCCCCCATCGTCTAGAGGCCTAGGACACCTCCCTTTCACGGAGGCGACAGGGATTCGAATTCCCTTGGGGGTATTTTCAGTTAAAATAATTAAATATAATTTTGTCAAGGTAGATTCTATATGTTCTACCTTTTTTGCTAACTGGCTAATTCTTCTACACGTTGGCGGACTGCTAAAAGATTGGATTGCATATCTTGAGAAAGACGAGGCTCAATGATTCTGATTGGCATAGTTAATTTAGGCCATACTTTAACCGTATAACAAAGCATCGTGCCAGTCTTACTATCTAAAACGCAGCTATTTAAACGCCAGCTACCGCTAAAATCTTTAAAATCTCCCTCTACCATTTGGAAATTAATTGCATCTGGAAAAGATTCTTCCAAATCTAGAACGACTCGTGCTGAAAAATTAAGTCGTAGTAAACGTTGCGAACCGATTTGTTCTAAACGAATTCCCCCATCAGGATGCTCTAGTTTTCGCGAAGAAGCAAGGCTAGGAATAAACTCAGATAAAGCTTGGTAATCGGTTAGTACTTGCCAAACTGTTTCTACTGGATGAGGAATTTGAATTTTAGCCGTAATTTGTCGCTGACGTTCGGCAATTTTTTCAACTTCGACGGTTACGGCTTCTAAATTTGGATTTTGACCGTTATCCCCTTGGGGGTTTGAATCGGATTGTGCGGAGTTTTGTTCTTTAATCATGAAAGTTCATTCACTTCGGTATCGTCAGAAAACTGAGGCAAAGTTAAAGTAAAGCAGATTGTGCTTAACTCGGAATCTTCTATAGAAGCACTTTCTACGGTTATTTTTCCATTGAGATGCTGTATCAAAGACTTAACTAAAGCTAATCCCAAGCCGGTACCTGGAGTCCATCGACCTTTGCCCCGACGGAATTTATCAAAAATGAAAGTGGCTTCTTGTTCAGATATACCACGTCCGACGTTGATCACCTTAATTTGTATTTGATTGCCTTGTGTTTCGTGAAGCTGGGTAACTTGCAGTTCTACAGAGCGATCGCGTTCGGAATACTTGTAGGTATTTGTCAGCAATTCTTGCAGGATGCGGTCAAAACTTTCTATTTCAGTTTGCAGCTTGAGTGGTTCGGGAGGTAAACAAACAGAAATATTCAATCCTTTTTCGGCTAATTTTTGCTCAAAGGATGCTGCTACATCTTGAATCTTTGTATTTAAATCAATTGTTTCAAATTGGGGACGTTCTTGATGAGTTTCCAACTTCTGGAGTGTGAGCAGGTCATTAATTAAATTAATTTCCTTAGTACATTCCTGTTCCAGAATATCCAAGTACTTTACTTGACGGTCGGGCTGGATTTCGGGGTGACGTAAATTACGCAACGCCATTCGCATATTTGTTAAAGGATAGCGCAAACGGTCGCTCATATTGCTCAAAAACTCATCTTTGAGTTCGTTAAGTTCGCGCAACTGCTGGACATATTGTCGCGTTCTTTCGTATAGCTTTGCTTGAACTTCCAAACTCCTTTGTAGCTGAGCGGTGCGTTCATCTACAAGAGTTTGCACTTGTTTTAACGTTTGCGTCTGAATAATCGCATTACTGATTTGAGCGCAAACCATTTCGACAATATTTAATTCAGCTTCTTGCCAATTGCGGCTTTGCCTTTGCTGTAATACTAAAAATCCTAACACTTTGCCTTGGCTTTCTAAAGGCATTAGCATTACTGCTGGCAACTTATCTAAAACAAATATCGGAGCAATAGTAGAAGTGTCCTTACGTCTACCTGAATTGTCATTTATAGTTACGGGCTTAGATGCTTTGAAAGCACGCTGAGATATACCGCAGTCTCCAAGCCAGAAAGATTGCTCAACAGATTTTAACTCATCACAAAGCGAAGAATCCGTTTCTCTACACCATTCACTAACAACAGTCGCTCTAGCTTTGGGAATTTGTGTTTTTGTACGAATCCTAAATAAAGGGTCTGAATATTTTAATAATATTAATAAACCACGGTCGGCTCCTAAAGCTTCAGCCGTAGAAGTAACCACCAACTGAAGCATTTGGCTAAATTCCAAATTGCTGCGGTTGAGTATAGTTAGTTGCTGAATCAAACTTTGATGCTGCTCGCTTTTTCGCACCTGCTGTTTTTGAGAAGCAATTACCCTTGCTTGTGCCACTTGAGCAAAGGCGATCGCACAGCAAGACTCGACTGCTTTGAGCAATTGTTTTTCTGAATTACTCCATTCATAAGGTTCGGATTTGATCAGACTAATTACGCCATTATTTTCATCACCAAAGCGAGTCGGAATTGCTAGTACGGCTTTTATTGGTAAAGGAAAATTTTGACATCCAATTGCCAAACTTTCTTGAATTGTAGAAATGTCCTCAATTGTAAACGGTTCAGCAGCACACTGTACTACGGGTAATTCTAGTTGTTCAATTGAAAATGCTTCATTTGGGTTCGGTAAACTCAAATAACTCTCTTGAGCATTCCAACTAGCAGTGGTTAGTTCTCCTTCTTTTGGGTCTGTGAGCAGATAACAATAATCTACTTTGAAGGCATTTCCTACTAATTGAGCGATTTCTAGCAGCATCTGATCGGTAGGTATGCTGCTAGCAATAATCTGATTGATTTCGGATACCAACCGATGGGCAGGTGTAAGAGTATGCTGCATCAGCTTAAAGTGGTATTTTTCCAATTCTTCTTGTTCATCCGGGCGCTGGGGCGGTGACGTTATTATATGCTTTTTCATTTGTGGCACACTTTTGGATAATGACTCCATTGTCGTTTTACCCAACCTCCTGGTATTTTATTTACCTCTTTTTCCGTAGCTGCACCCTGATGAACCGATTTCAGTTCTACAAATAAATTCTTTCACCTGTTATAGCCCTTTTCTATCTAAAATGACTTTTGTCACTGGTATGTAAAAAATCTTTCTGCGAGTAAAAATATTATTAGTATACTGAAATGCTTGTTGCACTTAAGGCAAGCCTTAGTGGATGCATTTGGCTTTATTTACTTTTCTCAGACCTAGAATATCCTCTCTACAACTCCAGACAAACCGTATTTTCTCTAGAGTAAAGTCAAAAACTCCATGAATATTATCCGCATTACCACTGAGAGGAAGAATTATAATCGTACTATTTATTTTTGCTGCAAGAAGCTCTGAGAAAAATATTTTCTATCGGTTATCGTCAAAATAATTGTTATTTAAGGACAAACTGAGAAAAAAGACAACTAGGAGGTAGGGTGATTTGCTTGTTTTGAACATTATTTAGCGTTGATTTTTAACTCCTACACTTGATTGTCACTTACTTATTAGGCTCAGTATTTGCATATGTCAAGTATTGTCACACCCCCTAAAAATCGTCAAAACTTTGCAAAAAAGCTTTTTGAGACGATCTTATTTACTCAATAAATTTTGCAAAGTTAATTAAATATAACTTTATATTGTTTTTTATTAAAAATTTAAAACAAGATGTAGCTAGCGATAAGGCAGCCCAATAATTGGTTGAAATGGAATCATTGGGCTGCGTTCGTTGAAGAATTTAGCCAGCTAAACTCTCTATACTTAAGGGAACCATATCCCCAGTTTTTGTCAGTCCTAGCAACATGGGTTCTTGAGCTTGAATTAATTGACCTGTAAGTACGCAGCGCTCTTCTTGCTGGGACGTAGCATCTATACTTGCTCGAATATCCGCACGGGAAAACCTCGGCTTCCACTCACCAGATTTTTGCTGGACATAATTCCACAGAATATCTCGAATCAATGCTTGATACCCCTGATTCCCAGATAGTTCTTTAAGCTTATCTTTTAACTCACGTTCCAAGCGGATGCTGGTTACTTCCATTTCGGTGGTAGGGGTGCGAGCAATTGTATGCATGATTTTTCTCCTTAAAACTATAGACAGGATAGTAATACAAGTGTAGTATGTTTATAGAAATGTTCAACAGGTGAAATTTTCTGTGATATTTATTGCTACTTACTCTACTTCCTCATGTATGTCCATCTGCCAAGCCAGTTGGGAATTAGCCACAATAGGAGTGGAGTATTTATTTATGGGCAAACGTTATCAACATCACGGGCAATTTACACAAAATAATCAAGATTGTGAATATACAAAAATTATTTCTTTTATCGAATTACTAGAACCAAATAAAACAAGCGGGAAGTATTGGCATATAAATGCTGTACCTAATATTAAATAAAGACTTCAAAGTCAACATTTAACCCCCGCTTCCTTGGAAAAAGAAGCGGGGGTTTTTTATGAGGAGCCAAGCTGTAATGAGCGTGATGCAAGTATTAGAAAAATCCGTGGTAGTATTTTCCCAAAATTATCTGCCGCTGTGTCGAGTAAATATTAAGCGAGCGGTCGTGCTTTTAGTAACTGATAAAGCGGAACCATTAGAGATTACCACGGATAATGGATGGCATATTAGCTCACCCAGCTTGGTGGTTTACGTACCACAGCATATCCGTTTAAAAATTGCTTCTCGCGAGCGGACGTGGAAAGTAGCACCCGTAAATCGACGTGAGGTTTTACGAAGAGACCATTACAGTTGTCAATACTGCGGTACCAACAAAGATTTAACGCTTGACCATGTAATTCCCCGCTCTCGTGGTGGTCGTCATACCTGGGACAACGTTGTAGCCGCTTGTTCTAAATGTAACTGCCGAAAAAGCGATCTGCTTGCAGCAGCGCTTCGCTATCGCACTCCCAAAGAAGCTGGGATGCAACTCCGGACAAAACCAAAAGCACCCGTCCATCCAACTATCTCTTTTGCAGAACAGTTTTGGAAAGGTGTTGTGCAAGCAAACCTGGAATAACAGGAGAGCATGAGGAATGCTAAAACTCACTTATACAGAAAACAGTTTTTACCTAGAGCTTTTAACTGAGTCTATAGAAGAATGGATACAAGCCAGAGTACTATTAATTTTGCGAGTCGGTCAAAGTTTGTGCGTTGAACCCAGCACTGCTTGTTTTTTACTTCCTGCTAATTTACCAGGATTAGGACAATTACATACTGAAGTAAAACGAGATAATAACAGGGAAATTATTGATGTTTATGCTTGCGATACAGATTATGTAGAAGTTGCTCTGCGGGGTTATTGGTTATCAGTTAACGCTCAAAACATCAGCGGTGGATTTGTGACAGCGATGAACAATAGCACTGAATTGTTTTTGCACAAACTGTGGTTGGAAGCTCATACAAGTGCTTCCCTAGCAATAGAGTAAGCGCTGAAATATTGAGAATAATTAGGCAATTTAGATTGGAAAAATTTACTTTTTATCCGGTCTTTTTTGCTATGTATTTTATCGATCAACTTAATAATAAGATTTTTTCAGGAAAGCCATTGACAGTTATGTAGTATATTTGTAGTATTAAAATAATGGAGCGCAATACAAAAAGATATTGCTTGTACAAATATGTTGTATATTCGCTCATTTATACCATCCCGACCGTCTGCGAAAGGTTGGCAATCTGGGAAAGAATCTAATTGCAATTTTCAAAAAACTCAAATTATAAAACCACCGGAATATGTTCGTAGAATTCAAGAAATCTACTATTTAGAGCGTCGGAGTTGTTTGTAAAATTAGAAATCTATTCTGTTACTTGAAAATTAAGTATGAAGTTCGATTATGTATATTAAAACTATTAATATTGTAGAGCATTTAAAGTCTTTAAACTGACTTGAAGCTGTTGAATCCGTACTTAAAATGGTAAAAAGCGGAATTGCGATCGCAGAAGCTGAAGATATTAAACAAAAATTAGCAGCAGGAGAAGCAAAATCCCTTAAGTAACTAATAATGAGCGATGAAACTGGGAATTACCAAACAGAAGCTGAAATTAAAAGCTTAATTGCTGCGTTTAAAAACTGTACTTTACCGCGTTGTGAGTGGAACCATACAGCACATTTAATCGTTGTACTATGGTATTTGATTCACTATGACAAAGAAGCCATAAATTGCATTCGTCAAGGTATCCAACGGTATAACACAGCCATAGGTATTAAAAATACAAAAGACGGAGGTTATCATGAAACACTGACTCTGTTTTGGATTCGTATGGTGAGTGATTATTTATCGGTTACTAAGGAGAAGAATTCGATTGGGGAAATGGCAATTGCCGTTTCTCGCACCTACGACGATAAGTATTTACCGTTTCAATACTATAGCCGGGATTTATTAATGTCTTGGGAAGCGCGTACTAATTGGGTTGAACCCGATTTAAATTTGATTTAAAAGGTTATTTATAGCCTCATTATTTTGTAAAAGAGGTGAGTATAATTCGTAATTCGTAATTCGTAATTAATGCCCCATAAATTAAATTTAGGGGCTTCGGTAGAGTCATTACCACGGATAAATCCGTCTTGCTCAGACCTTAAAATTTTACTCGGTGAAATATGAGCATATTTAAAGTTGAAGTAGTAGAAATCAATAGCGTAAATATTCATCCTAATGCCGATAAATTAGATATTATTTCCATAAACGGAATGGGATATCAAGTAATTTCAGCAAAGGGAAACTTTAAAGCCGGAGATTTAGCATTTTATTTTCCTATTGATAGCGTGATTCCCGATCGATATGTAGAGGAATTCGGCATCGGTTCTTACTATTCAAAAAAACTTCGTGCGGCAAAACTGCGGGGAATTTTCTCAGAAGGGTTGCTAATTCCTGTAAACAAGAATTTTACAGTCAATGTCGGAGATGATTATACCGAATATTTTAGCGTTACTAAATATGAATATCCAATCCCCAAAACAATGAACGGGGATATGGAAAGTCATGTCGGACATTATAAATTTCCGGCTCCACAACACCTCAAACGCTATCCAGATATTTTAACTGAAGGAGAGCAAATAGTAGTTACTGAAAAGATACACGGAACTAACTTTACTGTTTTGGTAGATGCTGATTCTATTCGTATTGGTAGTCACAATTATTTCTGGAAAGATAACGAAACAAATAAAAACTTAGTTTATATTCGTGCTTACCACGAAAACGAAGCTTTGCAAAAATTGCCCCCAGATACTCAAGTTTTTGGAGAAATATATGGCGTACAAGATATTAAATACGGATTGAAAGACGGTAAAATTGGTATTACTTTATTTGCTGTACGTCGTAACGGCATATTCCTTGATTACGAAGGTTTTGTTGCTTTCTGCGAAGAGTTTAATTTACCAACGGCACCACTACTTTACACTGGTGCTTACAGTCAGGAAATAGTCTCTAAATTCAATAATAAAGATAGCGCACTTTCCCCAGATTGCATGATGGAAGGTGTCGTAATTCAACCCGCTTGCGAGCGAACTCATCCACTTTTCGGTAGGGTAGCTTTGAAATTAATTAGCGATCAATATCTACTTCGTAAAGGTGGAAGCGAATTACATTAAGTAGATAGGCGTAATTAAATATAAGATAAGACCTCACCACGCCACTTGCTACAACGCGGGAAACCCGCGCAACGCAGTGGCTTCTCAATCCCTTATTAAGGAGAGGGAAGCCAGACTAAGGATGAGGTTTTATATTTAATTTGACCCACTTACTTAACAATTATCAATTAGTTGATCTTCTTGTTTGTTTTCATCTCTTTCTTCCTCTCCGCGAAACTTTGCGTTCCTTTGCGTTAAAAAAATGAATAATAAACTAATACTTTTCAATTATCTAGAACATCTATCCTTAGTTCTAACAAATTGCTTGACAAAACCAAAAAATACATACTACAATGTAACACGACAGCGACTGAGTTACGTACAGCACTTTAACCACCCTGATGCCAAATTTGGGAAAACCGCGTTCAAACGGTCTAGGAATATTGCTACTCTAACTACCCGTCCTACTTCCAATTTAATAAATTCATTTAATTTAGTAGGAACTCAGTTGGGTATAAAATTTTATGCTCCCGGAGTTTCTTTTAAGTAATAGATATTTTAAATAAAAAATTGCCCTAAGTGGTTTATAGCAAATACTTATAATATCCAGTATCTTAAATATTATTAACAATACTTTGGAAAGAGTAATTTATAAATTATAATCGCCTATCCTTTAATTAAAATCCAAAATATAATGACGCGGGAGCGTCTTCCCGTCTTTATAATCCAAAATCTAAAATAGTATAAGCTTCCTGAATACTGAATAACGGCTCTAAACCTGAAAATATGGGATTTGATTATTTTGGACAACAAGAAAATTCTCGCTCCAATAGCAACCGTCAAAGCTTGCTTGCTTGCGGTTGGAGACCTTTTTACCGGGAATTGAACTGGGAATTTCTGTGGCAACTATTATCTCGTGATTCGCAAGAATTAACTCAAAAAACTTTAAATTTAACTAGCAGTCTTGCTCAGACAATAGGACGAAATCATTATGCTTGGTGGGCTAATTTCATAAATCTGGCTTCTGAAGATACTCGCTATGAATTTGAGAAATACTGGAACTACATCACTCCCGATCCACTAACACCAGACCATCGTTACAAAGATGTTTTGAGTACAGAAACCCCGATAGTTCAATTTGTAAGCCGTAGCAGCATTCCCATTGATTATCTGTTAAATAGACTCCAAGAAATCACAGTATTTCGAGTTCTCACATTATTAGAAACTCCTGACTTAATTACTCAATATTATTTAGAAAGGGATTTTTATTTACCTATTGAAAAATTTAATAGTTGGGAACGTTTGGAAGTTATTAATACGGTTTATGCTTACTGGTCTAAATACGATGTTTGGCTGCAAATTGACCCTTACGAAAGAGGAAGAAGACAATATACTTTAATGGCACAAAGTTTAACACCATTAATTAACAAATCGACTTACGATTTAGCCGTAATGTTAAGCGGATATCAAAGTCGTGTAGGGAAAATTAATACTCAGTTTTCGATTAATAGCTTTCCTCAAGATATTCAGGATTTTACAGATAACGTACAGCAAGCGATTTTAAATCAAAGTCAACTAGCAGTATTGGTACATGGTGAACCCGGTACGGGGAAAACCGTATGGACACAAGCAGTTGCGAAAGAAATTCTTGTACCTTTGGGATATGTGATTTTCATTTTGGATCATGATGCTATTTCTAACTTTGTTCCGCCAATTTATTTGGAACGAATTTGTATCATAATTAATGAAGCTGATAATCTGGCGCAAAATCGCGCTAGTGAAGTGGCTCAATACAGTAACAAGACAGAACATATCTTGAGCTTGTTGGATGGAACCTTGTATCAAAGTGTGATTGATGACTCAGGACTGCAAATCCAGCAGAAATTAGTGATGTTAATGACTTGTAATACTACAGAAAGATTAGACCCCGCAATGTTGCGTAAAGGTAGAGTTGATTTGATGTATGAATTTAATCATAAGTATGTTTAGTTTGAGTAATATCTTTGCCATTACTTGTATAAACAACCTTTTGTGTGAATTAAGAAAGCCTGCTATCCTATGAGGGTTTCGAGGTTGGTCAATTCCCATTAAATGTAAATTATAAAATAATGGTAAGAACTACTTGTGGCGTTATCGTAATGAGAGAGAAAGCTATAATAAGTTTTCTTATATTGCTCAATTCAGATTCTAGAAATACATATGATATACCAAAAGGTCGTATGGATTCAGGAGAAGATGAAAAAACTTGTGCATTAAGAGAATTATTTGAAGAAACAGGGATTAGACCTGAAGATATAGATTTAGATATGGGATTTCGACATTACGTTTACGATAAAAATAAACAAAAAAAACTCGTGATATTTTTAGGATGGCTGAGGCAAAAAGTTGCAATAAAACTTAGTAAAGAACATACCGATTATAAATGGATAGATTGGAATCCACCACATTCTATTCAGCAACAAACCATCGATCCTTTATTATCATATTTAGAAGACTATTTTCTTTAATTAGATAAATTAGATTATTAATACCACTAGGGGATGCAATTCCTTACTGTTTCAGCATTAATTAAATTTAATATTATTAGTATTACTTTCAATTTAGATTAATGTTTATTTAAGATCCAAGATATCAATTATGAAGCTACATAGATTTGAAGATGCAAATCTGTTTTATACAACGGTAAAAGATTATTTATTAACAGATGAAGTATTACATAATTTGCAGTTGGGAATTAGCAGTACTTTAATTAATAATCCAGATAGATATAAGAATAAACCTTATTTAGCAGCAGTAGAAAGGGATGGAAATATTATTGCAGTGGCAATGATGACAGTTGTTCATAACTTGTTACTATCAAAAATTCAAGATTTAACAGCAGTAGATATTATTGTTCAATATTTGCAGCGAGAGAATGATTCATTAACGAATATAAATGCTCCTGTTGTTGAAGCACAAGCTTTCGCAGAAAAATGGTGTTTATCAACGGGTAAATCTTATCAATTAAAAGAAGCATTACGTATTTTCAAATTGGAAAAAGTAGAGTTGTTTTTACAAGCCAAAGGTAATTTCAGATTAGCTACAGAAAGTGATAAAGAAATTCTCAAAACTTGGCATGATGCTTTTTGTTTAGAAGCATTAGGTGTTATTGAATCGGATAGCGAAAGCTGGGTCAAAAGAAGTTTAGAGAAAGGTACTACTTATTTATGGCAAGATGAAATTCCAGTTTCCATTGCTTGCAGTACTCGTTCCACTCCTAATGGAATTGGAATAAGTATGGTTTACACTCCACCCGAACACCGCAAACGAGGTTATGCAGGTGCTTGTGTTACAGCTTTAAGTCAAACTTTACTCAATAAAGGTTATAAATTCTGCTTTCTGTTTACCGATTTATCTAATCCGACTTCTAATAAAATATATCAACAAATTGGTTATAAACCTGTAGCTGACTGGAATAATTATTCTTTTTGTTGAAGATTTTGATCTAGTGAATATTCATGATAATTACAGCACTTTGCAGCTAAATGAGGTACAAAAATGTATCATGAAACTCTTGTGGGATGGAAAGCAGCGCGTTGCGGAGGAACATGACCGTTGTAGCGACTGCGGGGCTTCTTAGACCGTCCGAATGTACTACATTAAAACGAAATCTGCTGTATGAATTTAAAAAGAGCGATTTTATTCTTACTATTAGTAGTTCCTGGTAGTGCTGCTGTAATTGCATCTACTTGGTGGGGTATTAATGATTTTTCAGCTTTAGAAAAAGCAAATCGAAATTTCGATAAGTTGGTGAGTGAAGGAGCAGATCAAAAAGAATTGTTTATTGCATCTCACAAAGAAAATACCCATCGCATTAATGTTGGTTTTGATGGAACTTGGGTAGCACTTGGAGGAATTTTGATTAGTATGGGAATATTAGGAATAGCTCAAACACAGAATAAATAAATATTATTGTGGTTCTTGACGTATATTCAAACGTCTTCCCAATTGGTCATAAACTAAAATATCCCATTGTCCGTTTAAAGTATACTCAAAAGCAATCCTGTTACCATCAGCACTAATTGTCGGATTGCGGACTTCTGCTTGTAAATTACTTGTTAAATTACGCGACTGACGAATTTCCTTGTCATACAAAAAGATATTACTTCTTCCCTCTTGAGAAACAGCAAAAACAATATATCTACCGTCTTGAGAAACCGATGGATGATTTGCGATCGCATCAAAGGAATTCAACCCAGGTAAGTTAATTAAACTGCGAGTCACGCGATCAAACATATAAACATCTTGGCTTCCCTGACGATCGCTCGTGTAAACAATGTATCTACCGGAAATATGAGGATTTAACTCCGAAGCACCAGAATTCAGACTTCTACCACCATTATCAAACGGGTAACTCAATATACGTGGAGAACTACAACTACTTAATAATCCAAAACTGATAGATAAACAAAATAAAATAAAGCGGTTCATCAACCATCGATGATCAATTATCAATAAATTTACAGTTCCTAACTTTTTCCCTCTGTGTCCCCATCTTCCTTACTGAGAGGGTACACTGACTGGCGCACCGTTGGGAATGTCTAATTCTACATTCGCTCCGCGATCAAGTACTTCTATATCCCACTGTCCGCGAATAGTTGTTTCAAATACAACATATCGACCATCCGGGCTGATACTGGGGTTTCTAATCGAGCCGTTGTAAGTCGGGGTAAGGATTTGCGACTGTCCCACAGCGCGATCATAAAGCCCTACAACTGGTCTGCCACGGTCGTTTGTACTGTAAACTATGTAACGTCCGCTATAGCTGAGGCTGGGACTTTCAGCGATCGCGTTACGTCGATTTAAACGTGGTGTGGGAATCAACTGCTGCTGTTCTAAGTCATACAATAACAATTGCTGGGTACTGCTACGGTTTGATACATAGGCTAAAAAGCGACCGTTTCCACTCAAAGCTGGCTGTTCTTCGGTATTACGAGTATTCAGCGAGTTAGAGCCAATAGGAGTATCGTTGTAACTACAAGATACAAGCAAACTAACCAAACTAACCAAACTAATATAAAGACTCCAATGAAATTTGAATTGGAGCCATAAGCGGATAAATTTGTTCACCTCACTGTTTTCCGCTGTTTATCGCTCTACACATCGTCCAGATTTATGGGATTATCTTTCTCGTCTTCTAAACGAACAATTGGGTTGTAATCTTCATAATCAGTCGGTATGACTTCATCAATCCCACGTTCTCGTCTGGGGTCTGAATCTCTACTAGGACGACGTTTTTTTGAAGTTCTAGGTTGAATATCTTCTTCAATTCTTGGAGAGCTTGGGGGTCTGTTGCTCCGACGAGATGCTCTTCTTTCTTCAGCAATAGAATTATCCCAGTCATCAGCAGCGGGTCGGGAAGATGAACCCCAATCGCTTTCTTCAAGTCTGGGAGTGCTGCGATTTGTAGTACGCTTGCTGCTAGAGCTACTATTACTGCGACGACGGGGTGGTTTGTCGTCTTCGATTCTTTCTATATCGTTGCGACGCTCTGGACGACGGGGAGCTTGGTCTTCGTAGTAGTCGTTGCGGGATGAACGAGTGTCCCGACTTCCTCGAATTTGCGGACGCTCTTTTGGACGCTCTTCTTCATAATAGGGGTCGTAAGGTAAAGGCTCTCGCTCGTAATCTTCTACCTCAGCACCATATTTACCGCGATCATCATAATCATAACGGTCACTGACATCGCGATCGCGATCTACAATTGGAGTGCTGCGTTTGGCTTGGGCTGTAGCAATCCCGCGCAAACGAAGACTCTCATAAGCAAAATAGAAAGTAGTTACGACTAAAAGAAATTGACCAAATTGCATGATAGGGTCATATCGCCACCCTTGAAAAATAAGAATAAAACCGCACAATAAGCCGACAGCAGCAAAAAATATATCTTGATCGCGTGAAAGTTCCGGACGTATGGTACGCAGAAAATATAGTCCGGCTCCAGCAACAGCTAGAAAAATTCCTAAAATCGTAACTGGGGTAGTACCTATATTTACCTGAGCCAGAACGCTGGCTGAGTTCAGCCCAAAAGTTAGCATTGTTATTTTCCCGATATCAAATCTATGTTAGCTATTCACAACTAAAATCTCTACAGCAAACAAACACAAATATAGTAAAGACGCGAATTGTCTGACTCCAAACGGGAGTTATTCAAAATCGCGCCTTTACATTATTACTTAAAGTCAACAAGACTAGACGTGTCGGTTAAGTATAACTTATCCTCTGCGGGAGGAATAATCATTCGATTTTAGATTTTAGATTTTGGATTTTGGATTGACCCCGTATCCGAAGTTAAGGGTAAAGACAAGAATCGAAAATTTATTCTCTACAACCCAAGTCGGTAGCTTGAAACTAGATTTTAGATTTTGTCTTTAATCCGAAATCCATATGACGCGAAAGCGTTTTCCCGCCGAGTAATATAAATCTAAAATTCTCTTATGAACGTTGGATTTTATCTCTTTGGCTAATAAAAATTAATGCCACTGTTGCGGGAATCACAAAAATCGCCGCACCCCAGGCTAAGCTCCAAAGAAAATTTGCTAAAGAGGGAGTCATAATTACAACCTTTTTTTTACATTCTTCTTTAATTCTAATACCACGAAATGAATTGTATTAACGTGAGTGGGATGAGAAGTTGGGTTTTTATCAAATTTGTAACCGTATTACAGATACTCGCATCTAAAAACCCGACTTCTGAAGCTGTGAGAGCGGTTTAAAGGTCGTTTTTGAGCATCGATCTCACGTTGTACTAAGTCTTAATCGTTGAATCCGGCAGCTAGAAGACAGTATGGTTGGTTAAGTTACCGATAAAATAATTATAGATGCTTATGCATTTCTTTAAATCTTGCTCGATAAATCATGAATACCCTTGATGCTAGCAATTTGATTCTCAGTCTTGTATTGGGGCTGATGACCTTTTTGTTTATTTTCCGAATTATTTTAACTTGGTATCCCCAAGCGGAACTGAATCGCTTTCCTTTTAATGTCATAGTGAAACCTACCGAACCATTTTTAATCGTGCTGCGAAAACTAGTACCACCCATTGGAGGTGTAGATATTACACCGATTATTTGGGTAGGAATATTCAGTTTGGCACGGGAAATTTTGTTAGGTCAGCAAGGATTGCTGACCATGCTTGCTCATACCAGCTAGTACTTCACCACATTAAGAAAGCGGGGTAAAACATTCGTAGTGCGACCATCTTGGTCGCTCGTTACAATTGGTGAGCGAGACGCTCGCACTACGCTAACTCCTCATAACTTATGTGGTGGAGTACTAGTCGATTGCATTAAATTTCACTGGTTTTCAATTGATTTACGTAAAAAATCTACGAAGGTTGAGGCAATAAAAGATGACAAAATGCTAGGAGGGATGGCAAATCAACTAGCACAAGTATCATCTGCGATCGTAGCTGTTTCCTACGGAATTACAAACTACCAATTTGCCTGTTGGTACAATAATAAATATATAATCCGGCGAATATAATTTCGCTACTATACAAACTAAGTCCACTTGCGTGGACTTCATGAAATAACCCACGCAGGTGGGTTTCGCTTGTGTAGCCGCGATTTATAATCGCCAGGTTTGAATAAAATTTAACTTTTAATATGAATTTAGAATCTACGTATTTTCTTACATTTAAATTAAGTATCAGATTGCTATATAGATAATCAGGACTTACGTTAGCGGAGCGTGACGCGGTAGCGTCATTATTGTCACAAATGGTTGATGGTACGTGACGCTATAAACCTTATTACTACGTTCAAATTTTCTCATAGCGTCACACACTAGGGTGTTGACTTTGTGGTTTTTTTTGGGCTAAAAGTTCATATAGTTTTTGTGTTGGCTTTTGACGGTCGGCAGAGCCGACTGTCATGGGTTCCCAGCCTCCGGCTGGGAACCAGTTAAACCAGTTAATGCATGAGCCAAAAACGGGTAAATTCTATCAAAGTCAACATCCTAGTCACACACCCTACAAAAAAATGTGCCTTTTTGCTAAGTCCTAATAATAAATATAAGTTTTTGAGATAATATCACGTTATAGCCAAATCGGTCGGGTTTAAATTAGCTATTTTTTGCAAAAAAAATTTAATTATGAATTTTACAACCCAACGTCAATTGACAGTTGCATTAGAAAATTATCCCGGTCGTCTAGCTACTGTTAGCAGTATTATTTCTCAACAAGATATTAATATTATGGCAATTAGTCTTGTTGACAATATTGAGCAAGGTGTGATTCGTTTGGTAAGTAGCGAACCCGCTATCTGCAAAAGTCTTTTGGTAAAAGAAGGATTGTACGTAATTGAGGCAGAAGTCTTAGCGATTGAACTTACCGATAGTCCGGGAGAATTAGCTCGACTAACTCAGGCTTTAGGCAGCGCCCAAATTAATATTGAATATACTTACGGTAGCACCGTTCGCCCTGATGACAAAATGCGTTTAATATTGAAAGTTTCCGATTTGAAAAAGGCTTGTCAAATCCTCACAGAATTGTAAGGAGAAATAATTTGTGGCTTGCTTAAATAAGGGGAATATTGGCATTTTGCCAGCTGGAGCGCTGGGAGTTGCTTTTTTTTATCATTTGAGTAACAAATTAAAGCAATTAGATGGTGTCTACTTGTTGGAAAGACGGGGTTCTAAAAGTGCCAAAGCTTTACGCAAGGATGGCAAAATAAATATTGACACCTCAGAAGGAATCAAGTCTTTATCTACAGAAGAGATTCTCAAACCGGATTTAATTAAAAGCGCTCAGTCTGGTTTTTTGCCAGAAGTGGTTCTCATCTGTCCCAATCCCGACCAACTTTTAGATACGATTACAACCATTGTAGAATTGCTAGTTCTTGTGTACGAGCAAGGACAGATATCTTCACCAAATGAATCTTTCCCGTTGTTTATCCTTGCTTCAAACGGCATCTATTTTCAAAGATTTCGACAAATATTTATTGAAAAAATCGAAGAAGCAACGCTGTTTGCCCGTTTACCTGACTTATGGCCGGATATAATACCCCAGATTGTCTGCCGACTGCTGCGTGGTGTCACGATTCAAACCGGATTGCGGATCGGAAGTGGAGCTAAAACAATTTATCGTCCAGGACCTAAAGGAAGAACTCAAATTGCTGGAGGAAATGCTGAGACAAGATCGCGTTGTATTAATATTTTGACAGAACGAGGAGCTTGGTTTGAAGAAGCTGCAAATATTTCGGCGACTCGCGTGGAATTTGATAAAGCGCTGGTGAATCTTATGGTTAATTTACTCGGACAGTTATTAGCGATTGATTCCCAAGGGCATTTTCAACTTTTAACAGTTGGAGAAATTCTCAATTCTGCTTATCAATCTCGGATTCGTGAATTAGTCGATCAAGTATTTAGGGTAGGACAAATGGTCAAAGTTTACGATTTACAAGAAGATATAGAAGTCATTTTTGACGGAGCTATAAAAAGCGCTCAAAAACACTCAACTCACGTTCCTTCCAGTCTGCAATGGGTAGATATGAATTTGCATCATGGTACTTTGCAACCTCAAATGAGTCCCACAGAGTCTTGGTTAATAGAACCTTTGATTCGTTATGCTAAAGCATCTGGTTTGGAAGATGCTGCAAGTTATTTTCAGGAACTCAAAGATGAATTAGTTAATAAGTTAACTTTGGCAAGTAATCTAAATAAAAAGTAAATTTCAAAGTAAATTTTAACTTATATGAAAACAAAAACAGTTGGTATCGCATCTGTTGGTTATTATCTGCCTTCAGGAGTGTTAACTTCTGAGGAAATGGCAAAACTCAGCAATTTACCAGAGATGGTTTTTACTGAAAAAATTGGCATAAACAACAAACCAATTGCTGCAAAAGATGAGCATCCTAGCGATATGGGGATTAAAGCAGCATTAAAAGCCATAGATCGGGCAGAAATTACAGCAAAAGAAATTGATTTGATTGCTTATTGTGGTGCGGGGGATTATGATTACAGATTTTGGTCCCCTGCTGCCAAAATTCAAGATGAAATTGGCGCAGAAAACGCTTTTGCTTTTGAAGTCAGAAATTTTTGTAATAGCGGTAACTTGGGTATACATCTATGTCGGAATATGTTGCTGGCAGATGATGAGTTAACTTATGCATTAATTATTTGCAGCGATAAACTATCCGTGCTGCTTGATTATACAGATTTAGATTGTTTATCAACATTTATTTTTGCAGATGGTTCGGCAGCAGCAATTTTGAAAAAAGGAGAACCTAGCAACCAAATTCTTTCTTATCACGCGATGACTAACGGGAAGATGGCTGATTATCTCAAAGTGCCTTTGGCAGGAACAAAGTTTCCCATCGATAACACAGAAATAGATCGAAAATTAAGTTATTTAAAAGTTGCTAATCCGAAGGAATTAGAAGGTACATTATCAGAACTTTATTTAGAAAACTATCAGAAGGTTATTCATAGTTCGTTACGTAAAAGCGCTTATTCTATTGAGAATGTAGATTTTTTATTTACCAATCAAGTCAAAAAAAGCTTATCAATAAAGATTCTTGAATCATTAGGATTAAGCAACGAGCAGACATTCATTTCTTTACCTGAACATGGTCATTTAGGTGCCGTAGATACTATTTTTTGTTTGACTAAAACCTTAGAATCAAATAAAATTAAACCAGGAAATTTAGTAGTTTTAGCTAGTAGCGCCGCTGGATTCTCTTGGGCAGCATTAACTGTAAAATATAGCGATTAGCTTGGGTTAAATGCACAAATATTAATGGTTTTTAACTAAAAATTAATCCAAGCATCCTAACCCAATATTTAATTATCGATATGAAGCAATATCCTAATTTACCCACAATACGGATGTTGGGTTAGACACGATAAAATAGATTTTTGTCGCTTTCTTAAAATTGGTTTTCGTGTCTAACCCAACCTACAAACTACAAACTAACATTGATAATTGATTAAAATTGTTTATCAAAGTATTCACGCCAGTAAATTATCTTCCCATCTTTAATTTCAAAAATTATTGCATCATCAATCTGGGATTTCTTCCCAGTTTTTTTATTTGTATCGCTCCAAGTCCATTCAATTGCTCCTTCTTTTTCACTTGTAATAATTCGCGTTATTTTTATTTTTGTATCTGTAAATTCCTTAAAATAACCTTCCGCAGCTTTTTTAATATCTTCCCTGCCTTTTAAAGAAGTACCAGGAGCAATAAATACACCATTTTCTGCAAAGTCGGCGATAATTGCTTGAGAATTTGCAGTTTCCCAAGCTTGAGCCTGTCTTTGTAAAAGCTCTTGAATGTCTAGATTCAAATCTTTCGATGAAGAGATATTAGTTGTTGAATTTTTGGCTACTTTATTATCTTCAAGTATATTAGATGAGCAGCTAAAGATGTAAATAATAATAGCGATTAAAGTTACTATTTGTGAATTATTTAATAATCTATTTTTATTCAAGTTTGAATCCAAGTTTTCGGAGAGAAGGGGCAGCTATTTTTTGAAGTGGAAATAATTCGTCAAGCAAGTAAATATTCCTGAATAAATTCAACCATACCCTCACCTTCATCTGAAGTTGCTATCCAATCAGCTTTCGCTTTTACGGTATCTTCAGCGTTTCCCACCGCGACTTTAAACCCACAAAAATCCAAAAAATCTAAATCGTTTTCTGCATCACCAACACCAATAACTTGATTTTTTGTAATATCAAAATGTAATAATGCTTTTTCAAGTCCCTTTGCTTTATTTATCCCCAAAGGTAAAATTAAACCATAATCTTTATGACAAATTATATGTATAGGAAATTTAAATTCGTCAATTAAATCGTTAACTTTTTTTACAAACCTACGGCGAACTGTTGCCATAATTGTATTTTGATAAAATGGTATTCTATGGTGCATTAATTGTGCAATAAATTCTATCGGTGGATTGCTAGCTAAAGGCTCTATTTTGTCTTGAGATGGAAAATATAAGATTGCTCCATTTTCTGCAACTATTAAATCAAATAATTTAATTTGGGGACATATACGTAATAAATCATCAAATCCCCTTCCCGTCACAATAGCAATTAAAAAACCATTATTTTTCGCTTGCAATAAGGCTTTTGCAACATTATCTGTAATTTTACCCCTCGTTGCGATCGTCCCATCATAATCAGTTGCTAACATTTTAAATGGGGAATTTATCATTGGTTAATTCATCTCTTGCAACGCTCAAAATATAACACAAAAGCTCATCCTACAGACCTTTGGCAAGTAATCTAAATAAAAAGTAAATTTTAAAGTAAATTTCAACTTATATAAAAACAGAAACAGTTGGTATC
>NZ_JAYGHM010000030.1:55240-70398 GCF_034931125.1 Rivularia sp. UHCC 0363
ATTGGGTTACGACACGATAAAATAGATTTTCGTCGCTTTCTTAAAATTGGTTTTCGTGTCTAACCCAACCTACAAACTTCCCTTTCCGAACTCACGGAGAGGGATTGACGGTAAGGTTTTCTTAATTTGACGAAAATTATTGATATGTAAGATAACTTTCTAAATCATCAATTTGCGGGTCGTTTAGTTGCTGCAAAACTCGCCAGACAATCGTATAAGTACCATCAGTACGGCGACTTATAGGTCTAAAAGCAACAATTACATCGCTACTTTGCATTTCTAATAATTGGTCTAAATAACGGCGTTGTTTTCTGGTCAGTGGTTGATTGTTGGCGATGATTTCTGGTAGCTGAAACTGGAAGTTACGCACTAAGTAAGTATGGTTTAATTTCGCCTCAACTGTATTTGAAATTTGATGTTTCCCGGTAACAATTTTTTGTCTTTCTGCTTGTAAGGCATTTAATTTTTTAGGAGGCTGATAATTAATAAAAATATTTCTTTTTTCAGGAGCAACAACCTGCAAGCTTGCATCCAATTTTTCTAAAGGTATATCCCCAACCTCTGCTATAAATCCATAATTCACTCCTTGCGGCAATAGTTGAAACTTTCCTTTTACTATTTGAAGTGGTAAATTAGGCGTAAAGTCACCCTTGGATTCAGCTAAAACCGGGAAAGGATAACGACCAAGAACATTTTTTTGAGAGCGATTCTCCACAGTATTCAAGGGACGAAGATAAGCTTGATATTGCAATACTCGGAAAATACCCGTGTTAGACATTGATAGCAATTTATGATGTATTTCCTTTTCCTTGGGGTAAACATCATAGGTCAAACTATCTAATTCCGCAGCGGTTTTTTTAGGATTGTGAAAATTATTGGCATCGGGAAATTCAGATATTGCTATTGCTAAAAACTTTTCGGCATTTTTTAAAGTTGTTAACGCTTCAGATGGTGGTTTAATTGCTGGTTGGACTGGTGGATTATAATTAGCGATCGCCTTCTTTTTACTTTTACCAATAAAGATTGAATCATTGTTGTTCGCGTCAGGCTCTAAAATAGCGTAAGGAGTAGCCGGTTTATGAAGATTGGGACGGCTAAGGGGAGACAGAGGAAGCACTAAATCGGATTGTTTTTCTCCACTGACCAAAGGTAATTCTCGCGTATGGGTTATTTCACCACGTCTAGATAGAAGTCTATCTAATAATGGGGTAAGCTTTGATAAGACCTGGCTCGAATTATACAAGGAACAGTAAATCTTTAAATTGGATGCACTTAAAGGAGGTATGGAATTAAGAGAAATACTCGCACCTTGATTTTGGCTGCACAAAGCTTGAGGATTAGCATATTGATTAAGAAAACCTTCTACGGCTACGGTTTGGGTAAATAACTGCCCTCCCACGGCTCGCATTTTATTAGAATCGGGTTGTATTAAAGCTTGTTCAATTCGAGAAATTAAGTTTACCTGCTGAGTCACCAACCTTCTGGAAACTACTTCAAAGCTTTCAGCTTGAATTGAATTGCGATCTGGAGAAGATTGTAAATTAGCCTTAAGTGCAAAAGCGCTTTCAACGTTAGCTAGCAAGCAAAAAGGAAGTAAAAAGCTGAAAAAATATCTCATGTCAAAAATCCATTAATTATGGTGTAAAAAGCCTAAAATAGAATTAAAACAACTATTTTACGGGCATCCGTCAGTTGATTGTACTTTTACCGAAAGCGATAACGGTTTGTTACCAGTATTGAGACAAGATTTGATGCAAGCTTCTCAAAAACCGCTGATTAATTCAGAAGCCCCTTTACAACTGCTACTATTTGTGGATGAACGCCCCAAATCCCGCCAACAAGTACAGCAGATTAGCTCCTATCTCAAGCAGTTGCAGCTTGAATGTGATTTATCGCTTCAAGTTATAGATGTCGGCAAACAACCCCATTTAGCAGAACATTTTAAACTGGTTGCAACACCAGCATTAGTCAAGATTCATCCAGAACCCAGACAAGTCCTAGCCGGTAGCAATATAGTCGAGCAACTAAAAACCTGGTGGTCTCGCTGGCAAAACAGTATAGAATCTTACCTACAATTACAGCACGAATTACTGGAAATTCCCAAAAATGACCCGAACGACGAATGTATCAATACTCAAATTCCCACTGATTCGCTAGCGATTTCTTCCGAAATTATTCAGCTTACCGATGAAGTGTTTCGTTTAAAGCAGGAAAAACAGCAACTTCAAGAACAGTTGTTTTTTAAAGACCGGGCGATCGCAATGTTAGCGCACGACCTCCGCAACCCCCTCACGGCAGCAATTATCGCCATAGATACATTAAAATCTAATTTCGATAGTGAAACTGGTGAATTCAGGCGAATAAAACCACCATTAGCCGCTCACGTACTTAATCACGCTCGCACTCAAACTAAGGTAATTGAAAAGATGATTACTGACCTTTTGCAAGTCGGACGCGGTAAAGATACAAAAATTACGATCTCACCAACTAAAATTTCTATAGGCGATCTTTGTTTGGAAGTACTCGAAGAATTAAGCGAATCCTGTAAAGCCAAATTCCTCACAATAGAAAAAGATATTCCCCAAGACCTACCATATGTTTATGCAGACCCCGAACGGATACACCAAGTATTAATAAATCTTCTCGATAACGCGATTAAATACACCCCCCTCAACGGTACGCTGATTATTGCCGGTTTGCATCGTACCAGCCAAAAAGTGCAATTTAGCATCGGTGATAGCGGCCCAGGTATTCCCGAAGAAAATCGCGATCGCATTTTTGAAAATCACTACCGTTTAGAACGAGATCAAGCTAAAGATGGTTACGGTATTGGCTTAAACTTATGTCAAAAAATTGTCCTAGCCCACTACGGTCAAATCTGGGTAGATACCGCACCTACCGGCGGAGCATGGTTTCACTTTTTACTGCCGGTTTATCCGAGTTAATTAAGGGAGTGGGGAAGAGTTTTAATTAATTAACTGTTTGCGGTTAATTACTTTTTGCTGTAAAACTTTAATAATTTGGAAATTTGCAGCGGGGAAATTAAATGTTTCTAATAGCTCTAAATTTACCCAGCGAATTTCATCACATTCTAATGGTTGGGGGATACCATGAAGATGGCGGCATTCGTGTACGGTAAGAGTAACCCGTAAATCGGGATAAGTGTGGTCAATAGTAATTAGATGCTCTCCGACTTCAATTTCTATTGCTAATTCTTCTTGAATTTCTCGTTTAATACATTCTTCGATAGTTTCACCTGGTTCTATTTTGCCACCAGGAAACTCCCAGAAACCACCCATCGCACCTTGTTGACGACGGCGATCGATTAAAATCTGTTGTTTATCGTTCCAAATTACCGCGACACCGATAATTTTGTGAGGTGGGGAAGAATGGGTTTGAGTCATAGTTATATATATAGTTTTTATATATTTTATCCGGCGGTTGAAACCGCTGCTACACAGGCAAAGTCCACCTGCGTGGACTGTACCAATATAAACCTTCTAAGATTTCACATCCAACAAACCTTCTTCCTTCAACTTGGGATTAAACCTCACCTGCATTTGTAAACCCCGCGCTTCTAACTCTTTCAATATTTCCGCTTCAACTCTTCTGGCAACATTTTTAATAATTTTAATCTTTGTCATTTCATCGTTAACAGGATTATCATAATTAGCTTGTTCTTCGGGAGTAATTAAAGCTTTCGCATCAATAGGAGAAATCCATTTTTCTTTATTTTCTCCATTTCCTATAGGTAAACTACCATTTTCCGCAATCCAGGCTTGCTCGATTTCCTCTAAAATTTTACGGCTGGGACGCTCAATAGTTTCTACTTTTACCCAATAACAATATTGCGGTTGTCGGACTAAATGCTGTCTGAGACTAAGAAAAACATCGCGAGAATAACCGATAAATTGTAGAGTTTTGTCTTGGTCAAAAATTGCATAAACTCCAATTTTTCCTTGATATTGTTCGGGCAATTCGCCATTTTCATCAATATAAGGAATATATTCTAAACTTGTTAAATTAGGGATATTCGTTTCTGTAGCCATAATCAATGATCAATTTTTCTGTAAATTGCACATAGCCGACTTGGTTTAAAAATCTTGGCTTTAAACATAAAGTTCGGCGGTACATTTAGAACCACGTACTCTTCAGATTGATGATATTTCTCAAATTCCGCTGGCATTCCTTTCGGTGTAGCGTTGCTGTAAGGAACAGGCTGAAATAGTAATTCTATAAATTCTACTTGTTGGCAATTCGACTGCTGACAAACCTGTTTTAAAAAGCTTTCGTTGGTTAACAGTTCAAATAAAGCTGCTTTAGCTTGTGGTTCTAAAGTGAAACTACTGTCAAAACTTTGAATAATTTTTAAAGCCATTTTTCCGATAATCTTGACCTATGGAATTTTATAACTTCCAAGTGCGTTAAAGAAAGTTTTTGGAACGAAAAATAATAAAGCTTAACAAGATATTGCACTTAAAAATAATCAAACTCCTCAAAAGGTAAATAGTACCCCTTTGTGTACCATCAGCTTGTCGTAATCCAATGGGTTCTTGATGAATTACTTATTACACACACAAAATGGAGTCAAGATTATGACAGTTGCTACAGCCAATCAACTCAACAAGCCAGTACTTAAAAAAGGTTCTACAGGTGAAACAGTCAAAGAATTGCAAAAGCTACTTTTAGACTACGGTATGTATGTATACCTTTATAGTAATGGAGCTTGCGCTTTCCCTGCTGGCGTTGAGGCAATTGATGGTGTATTTGGTTCTGAAACAGAAAAAGCTGTAAAACTGTTTCAAGGCAAAATGTTTTTAGTACAAGATGGCGTTGTCGGGAATAAAACTTGGCAAGCACTTTATAAGGGCGCACCTGTCGATATGCCTATATTAAAAAAAGGCAGCACCGGATCGTTAGTTAAGCAAATGCAAGAGCGTATAGCTATTGGTGGTTACAACGTTGGTGCAATTGATGGAATTTTTGGTTCGCAAACAGAATCAGCCGTGAGAAATCTGCAACAAAACACTGGTTTACCAGTTGACGGAATAGTTGGCGATCGCACTTGGTTTGAGATTAGCAAGATTCAAACGGTTTTCTGTTAAATTTCTGCACTTATCCATCTAAACCTCCGGGGTACTCCCACCACAGTCGCAGACTTGGCGGTGATGGGGGCGCGAGCTTTCGGGGGGAAGCTTCCCCCCGAAACGTCGCTTGATAGGAGAGTAATTGATAGGGTTCGATGCCCTATCAATTACTAATCTTTTTACAATTTTCATAACTAATAATCTTTGAGCATTTTGCATTTGAGGTAAAATATATGTATCTCGGAGTGGCAGTAATTTGCACCGAGAAAATCCGAACCTAGACAACTGATATGGGGTTGCAACCAGGAATGCAAATATTTATTTGCTCGCGGTTGGTTGCGTAAAATCAGTTACCTCATCGTTGTACAAAAATGAAGGTTTCTTGTACAAAACAACGGTCTGGACGGGTCGTTGCTGGCTGTGGAGGTTACTGGAATACCAGACCTGTGAATCAGCAAATTCTAACTGCGAGGTTAGATGCTCCCGCTACATTGCGATGCTTTTAGCGGTGAGAGTCGTCACGTTGATTGGGTTTCTCTCTAAACATAGGAGTAGCCGAATCTTATGAGAGTTCAAAACCCGGTTTCTTGAAGAAACCGGGTTTATATGTATACTAAAAATTTGTTGAATTGGCGTAGTGCTTAGAAGTGTAAAAAAAAATGTATCAAAAAAAAACACCCGCAGCCTAGAAGGCTGGGGCTAATATTACGAAGCCTACCTGCGTAGGCTAATTAAAGAATATACAAAATTCCGAAAAGAATAATCCAAATTACGTCTACAAAGTGCCAGTAAAGTTCGGCTGCTTCGATACCGAAATGATGTTTGTCGCTGTAATGATTGGGTTTGCGAGAACGCCACAATACAGACAATATCGCTAAAACACCGACTGTAACGTGCAGTCCGTGGAAACCTGTCAACACGTAAAATGCACTAGCGAAAAGATTGGTTGTTAAACCGAATTCCAAATGTTTGTATTCGTAAATTTGACCGCACAAAAAGATAATTCCCATCACAGCGGTAATTGCAAACCACATTTGCATTCCCCGCACGTTGTTCTTTTTAATCGCAGTATCGGCCTTATGAATTACAAAACTACTGGAAATTAGAATTACGGTGTTGATACCGGGGAGTAATAATTCTAACTCTGGGGTGCCTGCGGGAGGCCATTCAGCTAAGGTAGAACGGAAAGCAAAGTATGCACCGAACATACCCAAAAAAATCATTCCTTCAGCAATTAAGAATACAACTAATCCGAATAAACGATGGTCTGGATGTGCTGCGTGTTGGGCTTCTACAGTCGCTGCGTGGTGATGATTTTGTTCTGTTTTTGCGGGGTCGATTGCTTGACTTTGCATAAATTTTTAATTGAGTATGAATAATTAATTGGAACCTCACCCGGTCTTTCGGACACCCCTCTCCTTACTAAGGAGAGGGGAGGGGATGAGGTTTTTGCGATAATTAACTAACCTTACCCAGCGGCTTCAGCTGCGATCGCCGGATATGGTTCGTCGTCATCGCTGGTTTCTGGTGCTGCGGATGTGGCATTACCAAAGGGGTCATCGGTATGGGATAGAGCTACAACTTTTTTAGCTTTTTCGCTTCCGTATTCGTAAGGTCCGATCAGTAGGAAAGGATGTGACTCGAAGTTCTCGATCGCAGGTGGTGATGTGGTCATCCACTCCAGTGTCAAGGAATCCCAAGGATTGTTATTAGCTTTTTCCCCAGCCATCCAACTCCAAATTACGTTGATGATGAAGGGGATTGTAGAAACCGCCAAAATGTAAGAACCGTAGGTACAAAATTCGTTGATAGCAGCAAATTTGGGGTCATACATAGCGATGCGGCGATTCATACCCATCAAACCCAATTGGTGCATCGGTAAGAAGGTCATGTTCATGCCGACAATTGTGAGGGCAAAATGAATCCGACCCAAGGTTTCATTAACCATGCGTCCGGTAATTTTGGGGAACCAATGGTAGTAACCAGCAAAAATTCCCAAAACTGAACCACCGAATAATACGTAATGTAAGTGAGCCACGACAAAATATGTATCGTGGACGTGGATATCAAAAGGCACGGCGGCTAACATTACACCACTGATACCGCCAATTACAAAGATACCCAAAAAGCCTATTGCAAAGAGCATTGCGCTGTTGAGACGGATTTTCCCACCCCACATTGTCGCCAACCAGCTAAATATTTTAATACCAGTAGGTACGGCAATCACCATAGTGGTAATCATGAAAAACATTCGCAGCCAACCGGGAATCCCGCTGGTAAACATATGGTGCGCCCAGACAATCAAACCCAAAAAGCTAATTGCCAGAGAAGAATAGGCGATCGCCTTATAACCAAAAATCGGTTTGCGGGAATGAGTAGGTATAACTTCTGAAATTACCCCGAAGAAAGGCAAAATCATGATGTAAACCGCAGGGTGCGAGTAAAACCAGAACATATGCTGGTATACTACCGGGTCGCCGCCCCCAGATGGGTTAAAAAATGCGGTTCCGGCAATTAAGTCAAAGGAAAGTAGTATAAGTGCGCCTGCTAGTACTGGAGTTGAAATTAAAACCAGTGCCGAGGTAGCCAACATTGCCCAGCAAAACAGCGGTAATTGGTGAAAACCGATACCCGGCGCACGCATTTTTAGCAAAGTTACCAGAAAATTGATGGCACCCAAAATTGACGAGGTACCCAGTAGCAGGATACTACCGATCCAAATTGCTTCACCCACCTGTCCGGTAACTAAACTCAACGGAGGGTAAGAAGTCCAACCTGCATCCGGTGCATCGCCAACAAGCAGACTGCTAATTAGCAGCACCCCAGAAGGAGGAACCATCCAGAATGCCAGAGCGTTTAATTTAGGAAACGCCATATCCTCAGCCCCAATCATCAAGGGGATCAGATAATTAGCGAAACCCGCACCCGCTGGCACAATCCACAGAAAAATCATGATTGTGGCGTGCAGCGTAAACAAACTATTGTAAATTTCGGGACTTACAAAGTCTGAAGCCGGAGTTCGCAATTCCGTGCGAACCAAATCCGCCATCACACCGCCGATACAGTAAAAAATGAATGTAGTAACCAGGTACTGAATCCCAATTACCTTATGGTCGGTATTAAAAGTAAAATACTCCCACCATTTTCTTTGACGATGATGTGAAGTATCAGCCGAATGACTGGTTTGTTCTAACTGTGCTTGTGTCATAAAATACTTTTTTGTCGGTTTGATTTATGAAATCTGTCAACAGTGAGCAGTGAGCAGGTAATTATTAACTCATAACTCTTAACTCTTAACTCATAACTCCTCACTTACTTATGAATTTGGTGCAACATTTCTGATGAAATTCCCATTTCACTGGTGTAGGGAGCAAGAAATTCATCTGCCGATTTTTGTTGTGGATTAACTGCAACTGCTTGATTGAATGTTTCAATGCTGGCAACTTGCTGTTCTTTGACCCAACCATTAAAATCTTCGAGTGTTTCAACTACAACAGTTGCGTTCATTGCACCATGATAGGGACCGCAAAGTTCGGCACAAATTAGTTTGTAGTCGCCTGCTACTCTGGGAGTAAAGCGAAGTTGTGTTTGTCTACCGGGAATTAAATCCTGTTTGAGGCGAAATTCTGGCACCCAAAAAGCGTGAATTACATCGTTTGCAGCCATATCAAGTAGAACTTCTTTACCAATAGGAAGGTGCAGTTCACCAGAAAAAACACCACTATCGGGATAGTTAAAAAGGAAAGCGTACTGCAAACCAGTAACTTTTACCACCAAATCTGGCTGTTTACCTTCATTTTCAGGAGTCGCACCCAAACTTGGAGCAACTATACCCATACCAGGAGCATCTTGCTTTTCGGGAAGCTGGTCAATGTTTCTCACATCTGAAGCCGAATCCAAAGTTGCTGCGATCGCAGCTCCAGGGATTGATGTTGCTTGTGGTCTACTGATGATAGATTCTTCAACAGCATGGTGTCCAAACCCACCGATTTCGTTGTATACATCAAAACTGTAAACAGAAATACCGAAAACAATAATAGCTGGTATTGCCGTCCAGAGAATTTCTAAAGGTACATTGCCATGAATTGGTTCGGCATCTGTATCATCACCTTTACGACGACGGTATTTGATGGCACTAAAAATCAAAACTCCTTCAACGATGAGAAATATACCAACAGAAACAGTCATCATCGTATTGAACAAGCCATCTACTAAAAAGGCTTCATCTGAAGCTGCCGTAGGTAGTAGACCATGATTTTGACCAAACCAAAAACTGGTTAATGTCAGCAGGATACCAATTAATAACGTCCAGATTGTACTTGGAATATTCACGGTTAATAATAGTTAGCGGATAACTTAGATTATTTAGCACTACTCACATACTAAGTTAGTCTAGGCGATTGACATTGGGTGTAACAACTAAAAATCTTTATTATTTTTTAGACTTGGGGAGAGAGATGGGGGGATGGGGAGATGGGGAGATAGGAAGTAGTGGGTTAGCGTAGCGTGTCCGTAAGGATATGCATCTTGCTCGCTATCTATAAATAAACTAGGGAGCGAGACGCTCCCACTACAAATACAACTAATGCCCAATTACCACTTCCCAACTTACAAAAACCTAAAAAATCTCTAAAGCTTTCGCCTACATCCCTGATTCCCGATCCAGAGTATAAGTAAGGGGCTGATCTCCAAGCTTGGGGTTTGCGCTAGTGTGGAAATGAATTGTGATTGATTTTATTAAAATGGAGTAGCTCGGATTTTCGGGCATAAGAGAAGGTATTGATGAGCCAATTTGTTGTAGAACCACAAAACCAAGTTGCGACGACGCAGCAACAGCTACCAAAGGATAGAATTCGTAAGCTCGTGTGGAAAATGGCGATCGCTACTTTAATTTTAATGGCGATCGGTAGCGCTACCCGCGTGATGAATGCTGGACTTGCTTGTCCGGATTGGCCGCTTTGTTATGGGGAACTTGTGCCGACTAAACAAATGAATTTGCAAGTTTTTCTAGAATGGTTTCATCGATTGGATGCGTCATTAATTGGCTTTAGTGCCATATTCTTAGTGGGAACCTCTTGGTGGAATCGTCGTTCCTTACCTAAATGGCTCCCTTGGGCTTCTACGTTTGCTCTGTTTTTAATCGTCTTCCAAGGCATTTTAGGAGGACTCACCGTTACCCAACTTTTACGGTTTGATATCGTTACCGCTCATTTAGGAACCGCATTGTTCTTCTTCACAACTTTGCTGGTTATCGGTACGGCACTTACACCTTACAATGCCACAGGAACAGTTGCTAAACTGCCTGTAATATCTCTTGTTGCTAGCGTTTTGGTTTATTTTCAAAGCTTATTAGGTGCCTTAGTCGGTTCGCGCTGGGCATTACATCAATGCTTTACAGGGTACCAACTTTGTAACGTCATGTATACTCATATTTTCGGTTTGCTACCGCCAACTGTAGCAATATTATCCTTGGTATTTGTGTCATGGCGCACGCCAGCACTACATCCAGCTTTACGAAAACTGGCCAATTACGCAGGTGGGCTATTAATTTTACAAATAATCTTAGGATTTGCGACCTACCGCTTACACCTACAAGTAGAACTTCTAACCGTTACTCATCAGTTGATTGGAGCTTCTTTGCTAGGTACTTTAGTTGTTTTTACAGTTCTTTGTGTACGCGATTGGATGGACACTCGTAGTATTTCTGGTTACAACCAAGGGTTGAATTCATCTGTTACAAGTGAACAAACAACATAGTTAGTTCTTAATTGGTAACTGATAACTGCTCGCTGCTAACTCATTTGTTCGATGCTAACAGCCTCCAAAGCGAGAACAGCATATAAATTGTTAAAAAATAAGGAACCATTACCAAGATGATTGAGACAAATGTCTCTCGCCACCATTCTACATTTTTAGAGGTTATTCAAAGTTACTACCAGTTAACTAAACCTCGAATTATCCCTTTGTTGCTAATTACCACTGCTGGAAGTATGTGGATAGCTGCATCTGGAGAAGTAGACCCGATATTGTTGTTAGTTACTCTGACTGGTGGTACTTTAGCCGCTGCTAGCGCCCAAACAATCAACTGTATTTACGATCGCGATATCGATTACGATATGGAGCGTACTCGCCATCGTCCTATTCCTTCGGGTAGAGTCCAGCCCCGCGATGCTTTAATTTTCGCAGTCGTATTAGGTATAATTTCTTTTGCGTTGCTCAGTATATTTGCTAATTTGCTTTCTGCGTTTTTAGCAATGTCTGGGATTGTTTTTTACCTGTTAATTTACACTCACTGGCTGAAGCGCAACACCACGCAAAATATTGTGATTGGGGGAGCAGCAGGAGCAATTCCGGCATTGGTTGGTTGGGCAGCTGTTACTGGTACCTTAAGTCCAACAGCATGGTTGCTATTTGGTATTGTCTTTCTTTGGACTCCGCCACACTTTTGGTCTTTAGCCTTGATGATTAAGGATGATTACGCATCTGTAGGCGTACCAATGTTACCAGTAGTTGCTGGAGAGAAAGCGACGGTTTGGCAAATTTGGTGGTACACCCTTGTAACCGTAGCAGCAACGTTTTTACTTGTTTATCCCTTGCATTCAGCAGGAATTATCTACGCTACTATTGCTTTGTGTTTGGGAGCGGTATTTATTCGTAAAGCGTGGCAATTATTACAAAATCCCGAAGATCGCAGTTCAGCTAAAGGAATGTTTCTTTATTCCATTTCTTACATGATGTTGTTATGTTTGGGTATGGTAATTGATAGTTTACCGATCGCCCATCGTGCTGTAAGTTTTGTCGGCGATAAGTTACATTTATTGGTTGGTTGATCGCTTGAATTTATTGGATTTAACCTTTAGAAACCGGGTTCGCAAGCCCGGTTTTTTGCATGGGGAGGATTTTCGATTTAATCTACCCTCAGCCTGGAAGGTTGGGGCTATAAATACAAAGCCCACCTGCGTGGGCTAAAGGATATTTTTCGTTTGTAGTAAGGGATTTACCCCTCACCATGAACCAAATCCTTTGAAAATAATTTATGTATTTAATGTTGGCGAAAATTCTTTTTGTTTCCTGTCATTTTATCTTTTCTTGGCAGCGCAATTGTATTGCCTGTTCTTAAATCATTCTCAATAATTTAAATCTTTATCATGATTTTTTGAAAGCCTTATTTGATTTACTTAGCACTTTAAACCGCAGCTATTAGCCCACGAAGGTGGACTTTGCCTGTGTAGTAATTAATTATATTCGTCTGTTAACTATTTAAAAAAACTGCCTATCATAAAAATATGGCAACTATTTAATTTTCTAAGCAAATTTCTTTAAAGGCTGCGGTAAAACAAATGTTAACAGAATATATTCATAGAGCAATGCGTAAAGCGACTTATGAGTTGCTTGACGATGGAACTTTCTATAGCGAAATTGCTGAGTGTCAAGGTGTTTGGGCTAATGCTTCTACATTGGAAGCTTGTAGAGAAGAATTGCAAGATGCTTTGGAAGGTTGGATAATTTTGGGATTGCGTTTGGGTCATACTTTGCCAATACTTGATGATATTGACTTAAATTCTACTTTAGAGGTTGCCTAATGCCATCTTTTGGAGCAATCAGTAGACGCGATTTGATTAGTTCTCTCAAACAATTAGGTTTTGATGGTCCATTCTCCGGAGGGAAGCATCAATACATGATAAAGGATGAATTCAAACTGACAATTCCCAATCCACATAAAGCAGATATTAGTCCAAGTCTACTCAGTAGAATATTGCGTCAAGCTAATATTAGTCGTGAACAATGGGAAGTACTATAAATCATTAAAATTTGTAAATAAGAATCGTTATATTTCAACTATCAAACTCAACATAGACTTTTGCTAACGTAGTCATATAAAGGTTAATTCCCTTTACCTTAAACTACATAAAAAGAGGTTTAACATGGCTACTTTAAATCTGCGTCGAACTGAAAATGTTAGCGGCGATTTTTATGTAGATACTACCTGCATTGATTGCGATACCTGTCGCTGGATGACTCCTCAAGTATTTACTCGTGAAGCAGGAATGTCAGCGGTACACCACCAACCAACTGATGAAAAACAAAGATTAGCTGCACTTCAAGCTTTATTATCTTGTCCTACGGCTTCGATTGGTACTGTTGAAAAACCCCAAGATATCAAAGATGCTCAATCAAGTTTTCCGATTCCGGTAGAAGAAAACGTTTATCATTGCGGCTACCATTCAGAAAAGTCTTATGGTGCTGCGAGCTATTTTATTCAGCTACCTGAAGGCAATATCTTAGTTGATTCTCCTCGATTTACACAACCTTTGGTGAAGCGTTTGGAACAAATGGGCGGAATTCGCTATATGTACTTAACTCACCGAGATGATGTAGCAGATCATCAAAAATTTGCCGAGCATTTTGGTTGCGATCGCATTCTTCATCAAGAGGAAATTAATTCGAGTACTCGCGATGTGGAAATTCAGTTAAGCGGTGAGGAACCTTTTAATTTAACTCCAGAATTGTTAATTATTACTGTTCCGGGACACACTGAGGGAAATACTGTTTTACTTTATAAAAATAAATTTTTGTTTACCGGGGATCATCTTGCTTGGTCAGATGGATTAAAACAACTGGTAGCTTTCCGAAATTTCTGCTGGTATTCCTGGGATGAGCTAAAGAAATCAATGCCAAAATTAACTAATTATCCTTTTGAATGGGTTTTACCCGGTCACGGTCGTAGATATCATGCTGATGCTGAAACTATGCAACAACAATTAAAAAAGTGTATTGATTGGATGGAAACGGTTTAGAAGCGTAACCGGGTTATAGCAGTTCTAATCGTTACGTCCTATTAAGCGATCGCAAGCATTCGTTTCAACGTAATGTTACACCTTGGTTCTAAATGATGAGACAATACTAGTTTCACCATTAGATCATTTTAAATTACAAGCATTATGGCAACAATACAGTTTTCAAGAGGTGTCAACGAAGAGGTTATTCCAGAAGTGCGTTTAACACGTTCTCGTAGTGGAGATAGCGGTACTGCAACGTTTATTTTTAACAATCCGAAAGCTTTGGCTGAAGGAAGTACGGATGAAATTACTGGAATGTACATGGTTGACGAAGAAGGAGAAATCGTTACCCGTGAAGTGAAAGGTAAATTTATCAACGGTAAAGCAGAAGCTTTAGAAGCAATTTACTTGATGAAATCTGCTGAAGAATGGGAGCGTTTTATGCGCTTTATGGAACGCTATGCTGACAAAAATGACTTGGGATTAGAGCAATCGTAAAAAATTATTAGTCATCAGTCATTAGTCATTGGTTCTTAGTTTTTAGTCATTAAAAAATAATAAGTAATAAATAACCAGGGAAACTGGGAAAATGGCTAATGACCGAAATAGGGAATAGGGAATAGTAGAAAGAAGTTAAAAATAACGCATTTAGTAGTTAACTTATGTCACATTCACCTCACCCAGACTCAAATCATAAAACTGTTTGCTGTGCAATCGTTACCGTCAGCGATACCCGTACTATCGAAACTGATAAAAGCGGTGCAATCATTCAACAATTACTCAAAGATGCAAATCATCAAGTAGCCGATCGCAAGATTATCAAAGACGAACCAAGCCTTTTGCAAGAGTATTTAGAATTGTTAGGTAAGAATAAAAACTTAAACGCTGTAATTTTTAATGGTGGTACTGGTATTGCACCCAGAGACACCACTTATGACGCGATCGCAAAGTTACTTGAGAAAACCTTACCCGGTTTTGGTGAAATATTCCGCTATTTGAGCTATCAAGAAATAGGTTCCAGAGCCATCGCTTCTCGTGCCGTTGCTGGTATTTATAAACACAAATTAATTTTTTCTCTTCCCGGTTCCAGCAATGCAGTGGAATTAGCAATGAAAAAACTAATAATACCCGAATTAATTCATTTAGTTGGACAGGTCAAAAGTTAGGAGTTAGGAGTTATGGGATTTTAGATTTTGGATTTTGGATTTTGGATTTTGGATTTTGGATTTTGGATTAAAATCTTCCCCTTGTCTCCCCATCTCCCCATCCCCCCATCTCCCCATCTCCCCAT
>NZ_JAYGHM010000030.1:70467-85308 GCF_034931125.1 Rivularia sp. UHCC 0363
ATCCCCCCATCTCCCCATCTCCCCATCCTCCCCATCCCCCCATCTCCCCATCCCCCCATCTCCCCATCTCCTTATTGAAAAACAACCCCTACTTTGAGTAAGGATTGTTTAAATCGAATTTATTTAATTGTTTTCAAAAAGGCTTACATTTGAGTAATTGCGAAAGTTAGGGAAGCGAGTATTGCAGCGATAACATAAAATACGCTAACTACTTGGAGTTCAGACCAACCACACAGTTCTAAGTGGTGGTGTAAAGGTGCCATTTTGAATAAACGTTTACCTTTACCATCGGGTCCTTTTGTCGCTTTGTAGTAACCGACCTGTGCCATTACTGAAAGCGTTTCTACAAAGAATATACCGCTAATCACAAACAGCGCGACTAAAGTATTAGACAACAGTGCAACTGCGGCCATTCCTCCACCTAATGCTAGGGAACCTGTATCTCCCATGAACACCCGTGCTGGGTTGCGGTTGTGTGCTAGAAATCCTAGACAAGCACCGCTAAAAGAAGCACAGAAAATCATCAATTCAGGTGAAGTAGGTGAAATAATCGCACCCAATGCTAACAGCGCGATCGCAGCAGTACCAGCCGCTAAACCATCAACACCATCAGTTAAGTTTGTGGCATTACTTTCTGCCACCATTACGAAACAAGATAAAGGCAAAAATAATAACCACCCTAAAGGCAATGAAAAGCCCAAAGGAAAAGCGATACTCGTAATTGTAAAAGGCTGACTAACGAATAACCAAGCACAAAAAGCCACAGCGAAACCGACTTGTAAAGCCAGCTTCATTTTAGGTGAAATACCTTTATTCGATTTACGACGAAGAATTTGCCAATCGTCAATCCAGCCCACAAACCCAAAGCTTAAAGTCAAAGCTGACACTGCAAGAGTTTTGGTTGCAAAACCAGATAATACACAGGCAACTGCGATCGCAACGGGAACAAAGAATATTCCTCCCATTGTAGGAGTACCGGCTTTCTTCAAATGGGCTTGGGGTCCATCCTCGCGAATAACTTGCCCAGCCTTAAGCGCTTGTAACCAAGGAACAGCCCAGAAACCTAACCCAGCAGCAATCAAAGCAGATAATAAAAATGGTAAGGTTAAAGAGGTTCCTTGCCAGGGAGAGCGAGATGCTACTCCATCTAAAACTAGGGCTACTGCACCCAGTCCGATACCTAATAAAGAAACCAAACGTATACCACTAAGGTTCAAACCTTGGTTTGGAGATAATTTAGCGTCCACGGAAATTTCCCTTCACTCCACACTAGTTAAAAATCACACACACTCAGCACTAATTTGCGCTATTCATCCTCAACGAGCTAGTCATCATCAGGACTTGCATCGTCATCATCATCATCATCATCATCGAACTCATAATCCGTAGCACCTTCCTCGATACCCATCAAGGAATTGATATCTTGTTCTTGCTCTTTCACCTGCGGTTCTACGGGGTCGCGGGATATTAAACGTCCATTTGCCTGCAACCAGTCCAGTAAGGAAGGTTCTTGTTTTAATGGAATTACAGATGCTCTCCGGCTACGGGGAACTTCATATAAAGGAGAATTTAACATACAGACGATAATAAAAAGAGTAAAGAACTAACTTGACATTTAGAGTCTATCACTTGATATGGAAGATTTTAGTTATTCATTCAACTCTTTGGTTGAGAATCCCGGCTAAAAAACTTCTTCTTTAAGATTGCTTCAAGTGATAACCATATATTCCTTCGATTTCGTATTATTTTGTATGGGGCTATACATATACCATAAAAGTAATCTGGTTCTAATTTGTAAACCTAAATAAGGTTATGGCACAGATGAGAAAAACTGCTTTATTAGAAGTAATCGCGGGGAAAAATCTTGGTATCAACGCGACCGATACAGATAAACAAGCTATTTTATCGGCGATCGCCAATTTGGAAGATCTAAACCCTACACCACGACCGCTAGAAGCCAGCGATTTATTAGATGGTAACTGGCGATTACTATACACCTCCAGTTCGGAGTTATTAAATATTAACCGCATACCCTTAGCCAATCTAAATAAAATCTATCAGTGTATTCGCGTAAAAACAAAGAGCGTTTATAACATTGCCGAAATAAATGGTTTACCATTTCTTGAAGGCTTAGTTAGCGTCGTTGCAAAATTTGAACCAGTTTCTCCGAGTCGAGTTCAAGTAAAATTTGAACGTTCAATAATCGGTTTACAGCGTTTGCTCGACTACAAATATCCAGGAAGTTTTATCGAAGCAATTGAATCAGGAAAGAAATTTCTAGCAATTGATTTTCCGATTACAAGTAACGAACAACAAGGATGGTTAGACATTACTTACCTAGATAACGATTTACGTATCGGCAGAGGAAACAAGGGAAGTGTTTTTGTATTAACTAAATCTTGAAATATAATTCATAACTGTTTGCGAGGAAGAACATAATTCATTAAAGGTACTTTGTCAAGAGGGTGAGACACCGCATTCGGGGATTTTGGATTAAAAAAGTTAGTACCACCGGAGCTATTAATCAGTGTCATCCATTTAATCCGTGTTCGGAGTGAGGAATTATCTCCCCATGCCCAATTCCCAATGCTCCATTTGATAAATAACTTAACAAATCCTCTTGCGGAGACCTTCAAGTTGTACAGTGAAATCAATCAGCCCTGCACAAAAAGCAGTCTTATAATTAAAGAGGGATATTTGATTATGGTTCAACGTGGTTCTAAAGTGCGCGTTCTCCGCCCCGAATCCTACTGGTATCAGGATGTAGGAACCGTGGCTACTGTTGATAAAAGCGGCATTATATATCCAGTAATTGTCCGTTTTGATAAAGTTAATTATGCTGGCATCAATACCAACAACTTTGCAGAAGAAGAGTTAGTTGAAATTGGAAAACCCTCAGCTAAGGATAAAAAATCTACTCCTACAGCTTCCGGTGGCAAGCAAACACCTATAGATCCAAGTCTCCGTGCAACCGGACAAGGAACCAAACCTTCTGCTAAGCCAAGCGCTCAAGCAGAAGCTGCTGAAGCTGACGTTCAGAAAGAAGGTACTCCAAACCAAGGAACCGAATCACGTTAGGTTGTGCCAGAACTACCAGAAGTTGAAACAGTACGACGGGGTTTAAATCAATTAACCCCCAAACACAAAATTACGGGAGGTGATGTGTTGCTCGATCGCACTATTGCCTACCCGTTTTCTGCTGAGGAGTTTCTCAATGGCATTAAAGAAAGGGAGATAATCTCTTGGCATCGTCGCGGTAAGTATCTCATTGCAGAACTCACTTCCGCGTTGGAGGACAAGGAGACAAGGGGACAAGGGGACAAGGTGAAAAATTCTTCCTCCTCTTCCCTCGGTGTTCATTTACGAATGACTGGTCAATTGTTGTGGCTGGATCGAGATGAACCTTTACACAAGCATACGCGAGTGAGGTTGTTCTTTGGAGAGGAATGGGAATTGCGCTTCGTGGATCAGCGTACCTTTGGTCAAATGTGGTGGGTTCCTCCGCAGGTAGAAACTCAAAGCATTATTACTGGGTTAGCAAAACTTGCAGCAGATCCTTTTTCCACAGAATTCACTGTAGAGTATCTTGCAAACAAGCTTAAAAATCGCCGTCGCGCTATCAAGACTGCATTATTAGATCAATCTGTGGTGGCAGGGATAGGTAATATTTATGCAGATGAAGCGTTGTTTCTGAGTGGAATACGACCGGAAACACTGTGTATAAATTTGCAAGTAGAACAAATAGAGCGTCTCCACTCCAGTATTATTAAAGTTTTACAAACTAGTATCGAAGCTGGGGGTACTACCTTCAGTAATTTCCTCAACGTAAAAGGCGTAAATGGTAACTACGCTCATGTAGCTTGGGTTTATAACCGTACCGGACAACCTTGTCGAGTTTGCAGCCATCCTATCGAACGAATTAAATTAGCGGGAAGATCCAGTCATTTTTGCCCGCAGTGTCAGAATTAGAGGAGATGGGGAGATGGGGAGATGGGGAAATGGGGAGATGGTGAATCCACTCTCGTGCGGAGGAACACGACCGTTGAGAGAAGTGGTGAACCCGAAGGAGGGGATGGGGAGATGGGGGGATAAGGGGAAAATATAATATTGAGCTATTTCTTCAACTCCTAACTCCTAACTCCTAACTCCTAACTATTTATTACGAGTTAGAATTCTGAGTGAAAATAATCGGATTTATTAAAGAGGAAAATTTATGGCTGTGAAAAAAGGAGCGATGGTTCGTGCTGTCCGTGAAAAGCTGGAAAATAGCTTGGAAGCGCAAGCGAGTGATTCTCGTTTTCCTTCCTATCTGTTTGAAAGCGAAGGGGAAATTTTGGATGTTAAAGGTGATTATGCTTTGGTAAAGTTCGGAAAAGTTCCCACACCAAATATTTGGTTGCACATGGATCAGCTTGAAGAGTTTAAATAACTTTTAGCTTACGAAAAGGAACCGACTGCGAAGTTATGTTGGTTGCTTTGGTTGCTATAGAGGCTTTTAGATATACCCTCTGAGGTTTTCAATATATACAAAAAAGCGACACTTAGTTATTAAGTGTCGCTTTTTTTGTAGAGAAAAATACTGTTTAAAGAAATCAATATAAAATGCCCTGATGTTGTTTATCATACCCCGAAAACACTTAGGGCTAGATTATTGTAGATAGTGAAGTAAAATTATTAACTTTTAATTTAATCCTCAATGGTACTAAGAAGAAGTCGTTTGCAGAGTAAGAAAACTCAGTCTAAAAGTTCTACTTCCAAAGCTAAAGCTCAAAGTAGCACTACGAAAGCAAAAGTAAAAAGTAACACAGAAAAACCAAAGCCTGATTTAGCTGTAGAAGAAGCCTCCGTTTCAAATGATGTTCCGGAAACTGAAGTGAAAAATACAACTAAAAAAGCTGGTGGAAAAACTAAATCTGTTAATACCACCGCAGGAAAAGCTAAAGCTACAACAAAGATTGTTAGCACCAAAGCACAGAAAGCTAAACCTTCTACTAAGAAAACAGAAAAACCTGCTGCTGCTACTAACGAAGTAGAGAAAACTAAACCTTCTACTACCAAGGTTGAAAAAACTAAATCTACTACTAATATTGTTAGTAAAACAAAACCTGCTAGTACTCTTAAGAAGGTAAAAGCACAGACACCTGAAACTACTAGCAAGAAAGCAGTAAGTAAAACTAAAGCTACTGCTCCAGTTGCAAAAGCGCAAACTACCACTAAAAAAGTTACTAGCAAAACTAAAGTTGCAACCAAGAAAACTCAAGATGAAACTCGCTTGCTTTTAGCTTTGTGGGATTTAGGAGGAACAAAATCTGACGTTAAAACAACAGAAGTAACTGGTAGCGTACAACGCAAAAATGAGAAAGCAGGAGATTACACTTCCGTTCTCAGAAAATTAGAAAAAGCTGGTGCTATTAACAGCAAGCGCAAAAATAAAGTTGAAACCGTTCAACTAACCGACAAGGGTTTGCAAATGCTCGATGAACAACTTAAAACCCTTGACTTTCAATTCTATGGAAAGCAAGTTGGAAGTAAAGTTGCAAGTAAATTCGTTGGTGGGTTGCTCAAATGGATACGAGAAATCAACAGTGGAACAATTTCTACGGTAGATCGATCCGAAATTGCAGCTTAACTATTAAATGTTGTCAGGGTGTTCCATACCAATGTCATAAGTTAGGAATGAACTGAAGGAAAATACTGTACGTTTCGAGAAAAGCGACGAGACGAAGCAATGAAATAACCAGGGTTAGATAAGTATCGTAGTTTGTTTTTGATAGATATGATGACTCGGCTTTTTAACTATTGTTTATATGTATAGAGTGCATCTAAACCTCTATGTCGGATGGTTTGATTGCGATCTATTGCGCTATTAAGAACGATAAATAAATGCAGATTACACAATTGAATGCAATCTTTAAAGACTGCATAGAAATTGTGGAAGCAATATTTGCCTTGGGCGGATTTGGGTGCATTTTCGCCCTGGATTGTTGTAGCTATAATGTATCAGATTTCTGTTTTATTTATTGAATAATCAGTATATTTATTTGTGATTGAATATTTAATATATTAGATATACTTAAGTATTTTACTTTAAAAAAGCAGTTTAAATATCCAGCCTCAGTGTAATATATAACACGTATAATAAAATTAGGCATAATAATGACTGACTCAAATAAAACTCGCGTTCTACTGGCTTTGTGGGCATTAGGAGGAACGAAGCAGGAAGTAAAAAGAGGCGATCTTACTAAGCGAATTGTGTCTAAAGGTAAGAAAGTCGCAGAATACAAGGAAATTTTCGAGCAGTTGGAGCAAGAAGAGGCGATCGCAACTTCCAAGAAAGGTTTTTCTTTAGTATCTCCGAAAGGTGTAGAACTTCTCGGTGAAGGTTTGAAAAGTTCTGATTTTACATTTGAAGGGACAATTGTTGGTACTTGGGCTGCAAATGCGCTGTTGAGATGGATTCGAGAAGTTGACGGTAACGTGAATTCTGCACCTGTATCGCAGAATAAAGCAGCAACAAATGGGAAATCTTCAAACGAAGAAATTGCATCTTATAAAGAGTTTGAAGAAATTATACTTGAGGTTTACGAGAATTTGAACCGAGACTATAACTTAAATAACTTAGTGCCGATTTACAGGATTAGAAGAACAATTGGCGATCGCGTTTCTCGTAAACAGTTCAGTGAATGGCTGCTAGAAATGCAAGCTGAGGATATTTTTCAACTGGAAGGTGGGAGTGTAGAAGATAGCGCTTCTGACAAGATAGAAGATTCTATCACTACCGAATTAGATGGATTGCGTTGCTACGCTTCCAAATTGTAAAGTTAAATTTTTTTCTCCTCACCTGATTAATGTAAAAAACATGACTAATGACACATCTTCAATTGACGAGCTAATTAGAAATAAAAATCCTTTTGCAGGACACATTGTCGTCCGTTCATCACAAATATGGGGAAAAAGTTTTCCTGACGTAATTTCAATTAATGCTCATGCTTCCAATGCTGTTTTTGATGCAGTAGATAAAGTTAGCAAAGGAGAGCGCGAAACTGTGGGGATTACGATTATGGCTGAAAAAGGAGCAGGAAAAAGCCATATTATTAGCAGAATTCGACATCGTTTGCAGACAGAAAATAGTGCTTTCTTTATCTACATGGGTAAGTATGATAATTTGAATCAGATTAAATATGAATTTCTGCAAACTGTTGCTTCTAGCCTGAGAGCGCATGGTAGTCAAAATGTGATGCAGTGGCAAGAAATCGCAGCGGCTTTTATTAATGAAGTTAGAGGATGGAACTACACCCCACAACAATATATAGAGGGTATTTACCCAAAATGGTTGAACAAGTACTCAAATAAATTTATTGATAAGTTAACTGAAATTATTCTTCAAAATAAGCCTGAAATTACTAATCCTTACTTAGTCAAAGCAATTTTATGGACGCTATCTTCCGCACATAGTACCTATGCAAATTATTGGCTGGCTGGATTAGATTTAACTCAGAATCAAGCTGAGGCAATGGGATTACCAAATTTTGAGAAAGATGATAAAGAAGCAGAAGGATTAAAGACAGTTCGTCAGATTTTAGATATTATCAGCTATTATAAAGTCCCAGTAATTTGCTTTGATGAACTAGATAATATAGAAGTTAATGAATATGGTTTGCTCTCGGCGCATTTAGTTGCAAGTTTAGTAAAAGACTTATACAACAACCAGAAACGTGGTGTTTTCCTTTTGGCAATGTATCCTAGAACTTGGAACGAGCAAATCAAAACTTTACCACAAGCCGAAGCAGTCATTGATAGATTAGTCAGCGAGCAGCTCGATAGACAGCCCTTGAAGCTAAATAATCTCAATGCTGATGATACTGTGGCGATTGTAAGTCAGTGGCTGCAAGTATTTTATCAAGAAAATCAAGTTACTCCACCACACCCCGTTTATCCTTTTAATGAAAATAAGCTGAGAGAATTTGGTAAGAGTAAGCCAACTGTAAGGTCACTTTTGAAGTGGTGTGCAGAAAACTTTGGAAATTCACCAATCGAACCGAATGAAGTACAAGAATACTTTAAAAATGAATTAACAAATGTTGAAGCTTCTATTGATGTACTAATGGAAGATGATGAAGCAATTTCCAATGCACTTAGACTTGCATTCTCTAGTTTAGTTGGTGAAAAGTTAGAAGGAATAGCTATAGAGGCAATTGAAGAAATTCAAGCTAATGCAGTAGACAAAGGATATATTGATTTCAAAATTGTTGGTAACGATCGCAAAGTTAAAATTGGTGTTGATGTCATTCAGCAATCCGGTGGAAAGTATGTAGGGGCTGCATTAAAAAGACTAATTGATTATGAAAAATTTGATATTACTCGTGGTTGTTTAGTTCGTTCCAAAAAGATTAGTGCTGAAGCATCTATACCCAACAAATGTTTAAAACAACTTTTGCATCATCAAGGTGGGGAATGGGTGAAGCTGCAAAGCCAAGATATTAAACCTCTTTTGGCTATTTGGTTTGTGTATAGCTGTGAAAGTTACGAACTAACTGAAGAACAAATTGTTAATTTTATCAAGCAAGAGCAAATAGCAATTAATAATCCCTTAGTGAGAGAAATACTCAGCGAACCATCCGGACAAGAACCAAGCGATTTAACTGATGATGATTTACCAATCAGTATTCCTCAAAGCGTTGATAGCAGCACTGATAATATCGACCTAAATCTATCTATAGTTGATTAAATATGAATTCGCTGCTTCCAGTTTCAACAGCATTGTGTTTACCCGCTCCTGATATTACAGCTTTAATTCAAGGACGAATTATTGTTGCTATCCCCAGGATGTTTATTCGTGTCGGACAGAAATTTGCACTTTACCCAGTCGATTCATCATCTATTCCACTTTCTATAGATAAATATTATTGTTCAAACTTTTTGCCTGTTGCTCAAAGTATCAGTAAACAATGTAATTCTCAAGAGATTTTCATTCAACCCAAGCAATTAAGCTTAATCCCAGAAGACGAACAGTTACAACTTCTTTTATCTACAGAATCAAAAGTTTTAATTCAAGCTTGGGCTAAATGCGAACTAAGCCAAATTATTGATGAAAACCAATTTTTAGAAAAATTATCTCGGCTGACGATATGGACGCAAGAAGGGCTTGAAAAAATACTGCATAAACAGCAGCACATTTTTTTGAGTTATTTACGTGTTTATAAATTATCTCAGCCTTATGAAGTATCGCTGAAAGTAGAAGCAAATAAGCTAGGAAAATTTATCGGATTACCTAAGCCTTTAACTGTTTCCGATACTAACCCAATATTACCCGATCGCACCTTCGCTGCTCGCAAGCGTCAGTTAGAAAAACTCGAACCACCGCAACATCCAGAATTAGAAAAGCTATTAGATGTTTTATCACCTCTAACTGTTAATAATTCAACAGCAAAACAATTAGAAAAAGATATTCATCTATTTTTAGGTTGGAGCAATCAACAAACAGTATATATCGATTCAGATTTAGCTTGGACAAACGAAATTACAGTATTAGGAAACCGCAGTCAGGAAGATGAGGGTAAAAGTAATTATCAAGCGGGGACAGATTTTGAAAATATAGTTCGTCAGAGTTTAGAGTTTTTAGGATTTACTATTGACTATTTTCACAAAGGTGGTGCTGGTGGTGTAGATGTCTTCTGTTCGCATCCTTACCCATTAGTTGCAGAATGTAAATCAGGTAAAAAAATTCCTAATGAAACAGCAGTACAACTATTAAACTTGGGAACGCTCCGTTTGAAAAGCCAAGAATTGCTTAAGCAAGCAACTAAATTAATTATCGGTCCTGGTGAACCAACAACACAACTTAAAGACGCTGCAAAAGTACATGGTATGGCTATTATTAATCCAGAAACATTAGAAAAATTAGTTAAACTACAAAGTAAATATTGTAACTCAATAGATTTATTCAAGCTCCAAGACTTCTTAAAAGCTGGTCAATCTGATGCGGAAGTTGAAAAATATATAGCGCAGGTTGAAGAAGAGATTAAATTGCGATCGCACTTAGTCAACTTAGTTAAAAATTATCTACAAAACTCCCAGATGGATTCTACAGGAGTTGATGCATTACACGGTGCGTACTTTGGTTCTAATCCACCACAACCACTCCAAACCAAGGAGATGCACGAAATTCTCATTGAACTTTCTTCACCTTTAACGGGTTATTTGGGAAGAATTAAAGGTACAGATTGGAACAGCGATAAATTTTACTTTCTTCGCGAGTTAATAATTTAGTTAATAATTACCCTAGAGTTAATATGCTTTCTTGATAATTGACTACCAAGGATAGAATTTTTAACCATTCTGAACCTAATAAAACTTCTGTAATTTGATCACCAGCGAATACAGGAATTTCATAATCCCGTTCATCTAATAATACCTTACCTAAATATTTGGTAAACATTGTTTCTCCTTTAGCTGTGAGCAATAGTTCATCACCAATATAAGCCCATTCAAAAGCATCTATATCTTGTTTATTAATTGCTAAAAAGCCTGTGAAGCCCGTATCTAACATCACATCCACAGGCAAATTAAATTCATCAGCAACAATCAATTCTATTTCAAAAAATAGCTGCCCTTTATCACCAAAAACCCCTTGAATCATATTGTGCCTGTAGTTCCATTTTCATTTAGGCAAAAAACGCAGTGGGTAGCGCTTGAGTACTTGTTAAGCGCTTTTTTATGAGCATTTTCTATATCTTCATCTATAAAATAATCGCCGCTATTAGGTTCTATAGCTATATACCAACCATAGTGTTTATCAATCAGTTCAGGACGTAATCGCTCGAAAATTGCCCGACAGCGATGGTAGAATGTTTCTCTTTGGGCTTTGCGTCGAGATAGTTCTTCTGGTGGTATGGTTATTTCTGGAAATATTCTACCTCGGCGTACCGTATGTTTTGGCTGTGATTCAGTCATACTAAAAAATTGCGGTTTTCTTAATGCTGTTTGAATACTATCTTAGAATAGTAGAATAAAAAAACTGGTAAAGTCTACTAAGTAGCAAGGGATAATTAAACCGTTAAATTGCCGGGTTTCCACTTAGCTCAACTCTATTCATTGTTAACATTTTGAGCCTTGAACATAGTCGAAATACGTATTATAAATAATTGTAATCACCTACTATTTCTCGACAATCGCAATTATATGAGTTCCCATATCCGAACAACCTTGTTCTCGACTTGCTTCTAATTCCATTAATAATAAGTCTTGCCATTTTGTAGTATCTTGTCTTATCTCTAAAAGTCTTTCTCCCCAAGCCGCAGATAAACAGTTTGAAGCTGATATTGTGAGTATCTGTGTCTGATTGATTTCTAAAAATTTCACTAATTCTTGAGCGCGAAATAAATGACAATGATGATTTGCTCCATGAAAATTTTCTGGACATAAATCACCTGTTTTAATAATATTAGCATTATCTTCTGATGTAACTTTTAAAGTACTGGGTAGAAATTCATGAATACTACCCCATAAACTCATAACGCTAAGTAAAGCTTTTCCTTTACATTTAAGAACTCGTAATATTTCTTGTAAAGCTATATCTCTTCTATCAAAAACATAACTTAAAGGACCACCATAACAAACTACACTATCAAATTGATGGTTTTCTAGCTGTTTCATGTCACATATATCTAATTGAAACCAATCTTCTATACCTTTAATAAATCCTAATTCTTCGGCATATTTTTTATTCAAATTTAACTGTTTTTCGGAAATATCGGCAACAATAACTCTTGCACCCAATTCTACCAAAATTTGAGTAAATCTCCCCGCACCAGCGCCAATTTCTAAAACATAATCACCACTACGGATATATTCTTTTAAGTAATGAGTGTGAATAAACAGCTTTACTTCTTCTGTTGGTGTTTTAACTAAACGTTCCCATTCTTTTTCGCTGTAATCATCAAAGTAGTTTGCCACCCATTGAGAACTATATTCATGCATAATTTATTTTCAGGTAAATTTTCTATTTACTAAGACTTACGTACTGTACAAATTGATGATGGTATGCGTTGACAAAAATAGGTCATTTCAGCTTTTGATAATTCATGGGTATATAGTCATATGTAGGGGCTTAGCACTGCTAAACCCCTACGATGGATATGGCTTTCCAGGCACCCATATTTTGCATTTTCTGTCAATTCGTAAGTCCTATTTACAATGAAATTATGCATCAATTTAGGGCATTATTAATAGATGTCAGGTATACAAAATTTACCAATTAAACAATGACTAGCTTCTTCCGTGCTGAAGTTGATGCAATGACTGGCTATATTCCTGGGGAACAGCCAAAATCGGATAGTAAAATCATTAAACTCAACAGTAATGAAAACCCTTATCCTCCTTCACCCAAAGTAAAAGATGTTTTGCAAAACTTTGATTGGGAATGGTTACGACGATATCCGGATGCTTCTGCTACCGATTTTCGTAATGCTATTAGTGAAGTTTTAAATGTTCCTACTGACTGGATAATTGTTGGTAATGGTAGCGATGAAGTGCTTAATTTAGTGATTCGTGCTTGTACTAATTCGCAAAGTAAAGTGGTTTATCCCATGCCTACCTACATACTTTACCGTACCTTGGTAGAAATGCAGCCAGCGCAAAAGGTAGAAATTGATTATCCAGAAGATTATAAATTACCTATAGATGAATTAGTAAAAGTTGATGGTGCGGTAACATTTATCGCTACCCCCAACAGCCCTTCAGGACATATTGTACCAGTAGAAGATTTACGAGAATTAGCAACAAGATTATCTGGTGTATTAGTAATTGATGAAGCTTATGTTGATTTTGCTTCCAGTGATGCGCTATCTGTAGTTAAATTTGATAATGTGATTTCTATTCGTACTTTATCGAAGGGATATTCGCTTGCGGGGATAAGATTGGGTTTTGGAATTGCTAATCCTAAGTTATTGCAGGGTTTGTATAAAGTTAAAGATAGTTACAACATTGATGCTATAGCTTGTGCGATCGGTGCTGCTGCAATGCGCGACCAAGATTATAAAAATAGCTGTGCAGAAAAGATTAAAATATCGCGGGTAAAGCTATCGGAAGATTTAAGAAAAATCGGTTTTAAGGTTTGGGATTCTCAGACGAATTTTTTATTAGTACAACCACCTCAAGGTAATGCTGAGTATTTGTATTTAAGGTTGAAAGAGCAGGGTATTTTGATTCGATATTTTCAGCAGGAAGGGTTGGAAGATAAGTTACGAATTACTGTTGGTACGGATGAAGAGAATCAAGTGTTAGTTGAGGCTTTGATTGGGTTATACCCCTCTCCTTACCAAGGAGAGGGGAAGGGGTGAGGTTTTAATTTTGTGACTCATTCAATTGAAAACCGCTATATCTATTAACGCAGCTTGTAAGTTGGGTTAGACACGAAAATAAAATTTAGTTTGTTAGGCTAATTTATAATTATTATGTCGTAACCCAACATTATTTTTTTGTGAACAATTGAGATATTTAAAAATACCCTGGAAAGAATTTATTGGGTTACAGCGCTAACATAATTTCTTGTTAAGTATCATTATTCTTCCTGCGCCGTGAAGCTAACCTACGAACTTTTAGAGAAAGGTTTGAATAAGTAGCAATACCCTATAAGGGTATCGCTACATTTACAAAGCCTGCCTTCGCAGGCTGGAAATCTTTGAGCCTGCGAAGGCAGGCTTCGTTTGGGTAGCCCCAGGCTTCTAGCCTGCGGGCGGACTGCGGGTGAACTGCGGGCGAACTGCGGGTGAACTGCGGGCGAACTGCGGGCGGACTGCGGGTGAACTGCGGGCGGACTGCGGGTGAACTGCGGGCGAACTGCGGGCGAACTGCGGGTGAACTGCGGGCGAACTGCGGGCGAACTGCGGGTGAACTGCGGGTGAACTGCGGGCGGACTGCGGGCGGAACTGCGGGCGAACTGCGGGCGAACTGCGGGCGAACTGCGGGCGGACTGCGGGCGGACTGCGGGCATTTGTTTTACCAATTCCCCATTCCCTATTCCAACTTAATCAACTGATAATTCTGCACTTCACCAATAACGCGATGGGGTTGCGACATCGTTGCAGCTTGTTTTTCGCGTATCCAAGCGTAGCTGGAAGCGGGAAGTTGAGAAACATTTACTCGTTTCCCACGCTTTGGGGTGTAGAAATTGATCAATACTCCCGTTTTTCCGCCAACATCAACGAAATTGATCGGATAGTTTTGCAAAATTTGAGCCACTTGAGGTTGCTGTAAAAATGCTTGGAAGTCAGGGTTATAGTTGCTTAAAAAACCAAGACTACCAGTTACCGCTATACTCAACCAAGCGGAAAGCAACCAAGTCGCTATCCAATAACGTGCTGCAATCAATTTACCAAATCGATAACGAGCAATCCAAACTAAAGGTAAACTTAACCAACTCAAGCCTAATACTAAACCAATCGTGGCATAATTGCGGATTTCACCATCGCGATCGCTAACTATAAAAACTACGATACTTCCCAATAAAAGCAGCATACCCAATGCACCAAAGGTATAGTTTATCGTTTGCAAAATACGAGATGATGATAAACGCAGTGCAGAGAATAAAGGTATATTTTGCTTTTTTAATTGTTCTAATTGTTCTATTTCTTTATGCCAAATCTTCCCCAACCAATTCAATCCTACCGCACCCAGTAAAGCAATAAAGGGATATAAACAAAGGCTATAGTGAGATAATCTTGTTGAAAAAATACTCAGTTCTATAAATAAAATCAGCGGGAAAACTATTAATATTGAAAAACAGCTAAAATATCTCAATTCATCTTTTTTTGTAGTGCGAGCATCTTGCTCGCTATTTTT
>NZ_JAYGHM010000030.1:85657-93475 GCF_034931125.1 Rivularia sp. UHCC 0363
CCATTACTATACTGTTTGCAATTTCCATTACCATATTGCTCGCTTTGATAACTAGAAGTAATAGCCTCTTGTTTTCGTTTAAAATTATATTTAGATAAAAAATCACGAATTAATAAACCCGCACCTAACAACCCGTGCAACGACCAAGGAAAAGCTAAAATAGGAATATTCCAAAAATAATAAGCCCAGTTATTATTAACACGTTCGCTTGAACCTTGTTGGACAACAAAATTTATTAACTGTGCAAAACTATCGCTACCAAAGCGTAAAGAACTAAGTTTCAACCAAATTATAGTCGGTACTAAACCTAATAAAAGTCCCAGATACAGCATGGGATTTGCTAAATGATGATGACGACGATGCAGTAATATCAAATAAGGTAACAAAGCTATTATCGGTAGAAAAATCATAAAGCTTCTTAATAGGAAGCCTAGAGAAAAACTACAGCCAGCAATCAAACCCCAAAGATAACGATATTTAAAATTTACTTCGGCTTTTAATAAAGATAAAATTCCTAAAAGTACCAAGAAAACCAACGGTACATCTGGAGTTCCTAAACGCGAATATTGTAACCAAAGAAACTCTACACTTAAAATAGCAGCGGCAAGCCAAGCCACTTTTTGATTTAATAATATTTTGCCAATTTCATATGTAATAAATACGCTCAAAACACCCAAAACCATATTTGGTAAACGAACGCTAATTTCATTAACCCCAAATAAGCTGTAAGAAACCGCAACTAACCAATAGAAACCAGGTGTTTTGTGATGGGGACTTTCCCAAGGATTGATCCAGTCTCCCGAATCATACATTAATCGCGATCGCCAAGCGTAAAGCCCCTCATCATGAGCCATCAGGCTGTTATTTCCTATACCCAGTAACAAGAGCGGAACTATCCAAACCAATAAACTTAAATAAGGACAACTTGTCCGAGTGAGATTTAGTTTGATCGGAAAAAACTTGAGTTTGGATGCCATTTGATTAATAAAAATTGCAGATAGCCGATTTAACGAAATTAATTGTTGAGTCTCTTTTTAAAATATGTAAAGTGCTACACCAGGGAATTTTATAATGCTTCGACCAAATCAACGCTTGAAGTTAGATGACACCGACGATCAGTTATTTTACGGGCTTCCTCGTTTTGTTACCCATGTAGACGAGGGATTTATTGAGCAACTTACGGATTTGTACCGTCAACGTCTCCAACCGAATACGCGGATTTTTGACATGATGAGCAGTTGGGTGTCTCATTTACCCGAAGAAATGCAGTTTAGTCACGTTGAAGGACACGGACTGAATGCTGAAGAATTAGCACGTAATCCGCAATTTGACAATTATTTTATCCAAAATCTTAACGAAAATCCCAAATTACCGTTAAAAGACCAAGAGTTTGATGCCGTTCTCAATTGTGTTTCCGTACAATATTTGCAGTATCCGGAAGCAATATTTACTGAAATTCACCGCATTCTCAAACCCGGTGGTGTAGCTATTTTCAGCTTTTCTAACAGAATGTTTTTCCAAAAAGCAATTCAAGCATGGCGCGATAGTAGTGAAACGGGTAGAGTCGAATTAGTTAAAAGCTATTTTCAATCGGTTCCCGGATTTACTCCTCCAGAGGTAATCATAAATCAAACATCCGCACCAAATTTCCTCCAGTGGTTAGGTGCGGGAAGTGGCGACCCGTTTTATGCTGTTATAGCTCATCGAAATTAACAGTTAAAAAAAGGTTAATTGGATTTTAGATTTTGGATTACCCTGCGGTAAGACGCTTCCGCGTCAATGGATTTTGGATTGACTACGGTGAAATCAGCTACAATCTCTGGATAAATCAAGCTTCGAGAGATAAAACCATGACTCTCACGGTATTTTTTCCATAGCTAAACATAGAAAGTTATATTTTTGGCATCCGATTTTTAATCTAAAATCTAAAATCTAAAATTGTTTAGTTAAGAAGTTTAACTGTTGATTAACGTACTCAAATGCGATCAAAAAGTAATTTTTTTTATTGACATATGAAGTATAAAGGATGAGTCATAAAGTATAAATTGTTAATCCTTTATACTTTATTTAGTCAAACATAAATTAGGAGCCAATGGAGTCAAAGATGAATTTTCCCCGTGCGCGTAGGATATTAGCTGCCTTACTTCTTTCGATAATATTACTGACAACAGCCTGCGCTCAAAAAGCACCAGGACGTTTCGACCAAGTACAGCAAGAAAGCAGCCAGCAGAAGAAAGGACAAGCGATCGCTAAAGATGCCACTCAAGGTAGCGAATTTAATAAATTCTTCCCGTCTGCATCCGGTGGTTATGAGCGGGTTTTCACTCAAGAGAAAAAAGGTTTTGCTGAAGCGAAGCTGAAACAAGACGGTAAAGATGTTGCGGTAATGGCGATTTCCGATACCACCAGCTTACCTTCGGCAGCAGCAAAATTTACCAATAGCACCAAAAAAATCTCTGGTTATCCAGCAGTGGAAGTTGGTAGCACCCAAACAGCGATTTTAGTAGACAATCGCTATCAAGTAAAAGTCTTGTCCCGCAGTCCTTCATTTACAGCCACCGATAGAGAAGCTTGGCTCCAGAAATTTAACCTTAACGGTTTATCAAGATTAAAAGCTTAATTGTTATTAATAGTTAGTTGTTAGTTGTTAGTTAATAGTTGTTGTAATAACTCCTAATTCCTAACTCCTAACTTCTAACTCTCAACCCATCTTCCCAGCAATAAATAATCAAGGACTCTACTATCATGAGCAAACCGATTTTTGAATTGGTTGATGAATTGCCAACTAGCGGTTTAACCGTTTCAGCGCTAAATGCGCTTGATTCCATAACCCCAGGTCATTGGAAAAATACAGTTGGTTTTGTCAATACAATTAAAGAAGTAACAGCCGAAACCGACGAAAGCCTCATACAAGCGATCGGGGAACGCGCAATTTATCTTTACAATGACCGCTCTCAAGGTTATCAAAAAGGTTTATGGTTGTACCAAACCGTTGACAGTACCGATAAGGCTTTGGGTGCAGCAGCTTTAGCAAATAAAGTTAGTGGAAAAATTCCTTTAGTTGGAGGTTTAATCAACAGATTTACCCCCAAAGCGGATAAAGCGCAAACTATTGATTTATCTTTGAAATTAATTGCCGAGTTACTAGCTTTTTGCAGTATCAACGGTATTCCTGGAGATAGCATTGGCGATTTTGTCGCTTCCTTGGGTGAATACAGCGGTGAATCCTATATCCGAATGTTAGGACTAGTCTGCTTTGATGGTTTGATTCCTCTAGGTCCCGATTTTATTCAACAAGCCCAATCTGCACTCAATAGAATGAGTCCTAAAGAATTGGAAGACAACTCCACATTCAAGCAGATGAATGATGAAATTCCCGGTAGCAATTCTGAAGGTAAACTTAACTTTATCGGCTCCAGTTTTGATTCAGTCAAAGGTTGGATGAGCAACACCGTATCGAAGAATGATTTAACTCCGCAGAAAGTTGCAGGTAAGTTGAGTAGTTTTGTGGATTTTGCCGACGATAAGTTAGATTATCTCGCCGCTTTCCTCGATGTCAGCACCAACTATTTCGAGCATACAGGTACGCAAACCCTAGCTAGAAGGTTAGTTGAGCGGGCTGTAGCCGAAATTTAGATTTTAGGATTTTCCAGGTAATTGGTAATAGTTCTTGTTACCGATTACCTGCGATTAAAGCTTCTAACTTGTTAGCCTCTTGGCTGGGAACACCCATGAGGAAGGCTCTTTATTCCATTCATTACGAAGGCAGAGCCTTGTGTAATGCATTACAAGGCAGAGCCTTGTAACGAGAATAATGATGATATCCAATTAATTATCTCTAATTCGGTAGCTTCAAATTCGCCGCAACTGCATTTAAATACGGTTCAAATACTGACAAATTCTCCAGCTTTTCAAAGTTACCAGTTTTTAGATCGGGGTTGAAAGCAGTGTTAATTAAATACAGCGCTTTACCATCAAAAGCGACATAACCCGTATGCTGCTCGTATACTCCACCCTTTTGTTTGAGTCCAGCAAAACCGTAACGCACTCCTTCAAGCTTCCCAACCCATACTTTCTGTAGTGGATAAGGAGAAAATAATACACCATCCTTAGTCTTAGCTGCTTTTAAGTTATCGTCATAAACATAATTACCGCTTTTCGCTAACGCTATGTAGTTATTTGTAACCCAAGAATTAAGTGCTGTAGCTATTTGTATAGAATATTTAGGACTTTGATCATTGACGTTGGAATTAGGAGGAATACCAGCATTAAGCAACATCTCTTGAAAATTAGGCTGGCTTTCTAAAGGAAAAATTTGCATTTGCACCGTACCTACAGGTTTCCCATTCGCAGAGACACACAGTAAATTATTCTCTTGTTCGCAGGGATTAATTTTCCAACCAGGTGGAAGCGGAGTCTCTGCAATTAAATTTTGCCAAACATTAGTTTGATCTGATTTTGCACCAACCAAACTTGTAATTGGTGTTTTCACCGAACTTGCTTCTGATTCTTTATCCGCAGAAAAATAAGAAATACCAGTTGCAACACCTACAGGAATCAGTATCAAACCTAGCAATACGTGATAAAGTCGTACCATTTTACTTAAAAATCAAAATATAACGTAAAAAATAGGTTAAAGGTCAAAGGTTAAAGGTTAAATAACTCCTAACTCCTAACTCCTAACTCCTAACTCCTAACTCCTCATTCCTAACTCCTCTGCTCTTCATCCTTTAAAAATCCGCAGGATTAGTACCAAAAACGGTTTCATCTTCCATGTCATCATCATCTAAATCTAAAGGTAAACTTGGTTCCCCTTCTACGCTTTCAATTTTCCCTATGGAAGGAACTTCATTAAATGCAATTTGGGTTTCTTCTCCTGTGTGTGTATCATATGGTTGTGATTGATACGATAACAAACGTTGAAGTTCCTCAAATTTATCTAAAGAAAATACGGCACCGTTTGCTAGAGCAGTTTCTTTGTGAGCCTCTGCAATAATAGCTTGAAATAGGCAAGCGTTGGAAAGATTAACTAAATCGAGGTTTACTCCTAAAAGGTTGGCTCCTGTGAGATTAGCACCAGTAAGTTTGGCATTTGTCAGATTTGCATTTGTCAAATTAGCATCTGTTAAGTCAGCACCAGTTAGGTTTGCATCTGCAAGATTTGCACCTACTAAACAAGCATCTTTCAACTGAGCATTTGATAAATCTGTGTGAGCAAAATTGACTCGGGATAATATTGCTTGTGTTAAATCGGCTTTTGATAAGTCGAGTAGTGTTAAAGATTTTTCACCAATTTGCACTCTTGCAATATCTCTATGGAAAAGTGCTGTTTTAGCAATCAATTTTACTATTGCTTGGGGCTGAAATTCTGTTAAAAGATTGGGATTTCCGCAGGGTGAAAAAGTTAATTTAGTTTCTCGGTAGCAAGCACTAAGCAATAAAAACACATTTATTCCCACTGCTGCATTTACTTGTTCTACATTTAAGGGGTTTTGCAGTTCTTTAAAATAAGACCAAGCTTTATGTGCTATTCCTTCATCTAACCAACGTCCGCTACAGTAACTGTACCAAAATGGCTGTAAGCGATCGCATAACAATTCAAAGGAGAATTTACTTTGTTCTCGTCGCAATCCTTCAATCGCAAATTCTTCAATTTCTGGGGTTAGAATACCGTAACCAAGTAAATAATAAAGATATTCAGCGATATTTTCCGGAGAATCTATAGCAAAAATCATTTCCCCGTAAGCATTGCGATCGCGTTTTGTTAAAGCTGTTAATTTGGTGACAATGGCTTTAGCACAAAGGTATTCTCCTAAGTTGGGGTGAGAGAATTGGGTATGGGGTATAGGGAAGGGGTCATTTTTAAAATAAAAGGCTGATAGCTTACTAAAATCACCTGTAAGATTAATCTTTTTCTTCCGCGAAAATAGAATTTGCAGCGCTACAGATTGTATTTGATTAGGTAGTTCTTGGGAATGAATATATGGGGACATACCGGATGGATGACCCAACAAGCATTGATTAAGACGCTCGTAAATCCTCCACAATACCGCAGCGCTGTTTGTAATTTGAGGATTGGTTGCTAGCTGTAATATCTCATCATCAAGTAGTTCGTTACGGTGTAAAACAGCGAGCAAATATAACGTTAAAGGGTGACGGACAAAATCTGCAAGTAAACATTGAGACCTTTGAGAAAAAGCTTTATTCCTTTTTAATAATGCAAAAAAGTTTTGAGCAACCGTCATCGACTGCACTTTTGACAAATTTGCGAACCACTGTTTCCATTCATCTTGTCCCCAGGGTTGAATTTTAATTCGCTGTAATTTTGCTGCTGCTTTAGTAATAATATCTTGTAGCGCCCAGCTTTGACTGGTCAAAATAATTTTGTGTTTTTTCTCCCTTTGAAACTTCAGTAACTGCTGGATAAAAATAATGTTCAAGGCTCCAGCTTGAGGTAGTTCGTCTAATCCATCAAGTATTAGCAAATACTTATCTTTAGGTTTGAGCCAAGCCGACAAATTTACCCGATCGTTTTTAAAAGCAGATTCAAGGGTTTCTAAAAAAGTTTCACCTATTTTTATTTCTTTAAGATTAATCAAAACAGGTATCCAATCAGGGTAAAATTTCCGTGCAACCCGTGCGGCGAATATTTGACAGAAACTGGTTTTTCCATAACCACTATCTGACTCAATTACAGTAATGGTTTCTAATTCCAACTGTGAAACCACCCATTTCATTAAATCGACTGGCTGATGTTCCTTTACAGGTAAACCTTTGCTCGGAACGTATAAATCTATGAGAGAAAATGATTCTATTAACAGCGGTTCACCAAGTTTTTTAATCAAACTTGCTCGATAACTTTCTCTTGCACAATCAATTTTATCGTCAGATTTCCAATGAATTTCTGTAGTTCTTAATTCAAGAGAATTGCCTAATTTAAAAAACTTTTGTAACTGAGCCAAAATTGTAGCATTTTCACTGACAACTACAATTAAATGTCCTAACAATTTATTCTCTAAACGTCGAATAATCAATTCCGCTTCCGAAGAAGGAACGGTATTAGCAACTAACCAAGCTACAGCAATATGATTAATCTGCTGTACGAAAGAAGAATGAGCAACCTTATAGAGTGCTTCTTCCGCTTGCACATCAGTAAGCTTTTCACCCCTGAAAATTTTTATAAAAGCTTGTAAATGCTCATCTCGCAAGGGTTTTACCGTAGGATTAACGAATAAATTTTCCCCTTGTCCCCTTCTCCCCTTATTATCTGGCAACAGCGTCCTTTCTAACCAAACTCGCGAGAGACCTTGTTCGTCAAGTAGAACTTCTTCTAAAGCTTGTAGATAAGCAACTTGAAAAGTCAACCAAGTAGCTTCATTACGCTTAAAAGGCTTATTTTGTCCCAATAAACTCAAAATACTCTGCGTTAACCGAGCAAATAGACCAATTTCATCCCAAACAGCCCCTAAAGGAAGTTCCATAACTTCTGCTAAAGTACATATATCAAACGGTAAAGGGCTTCTAACTTCCATATCCCGAATTATTCGCAAAGCTACACCCGTAATTTGTGCTTGCGAAAAATCTTTTATTTGACTTATTTCGATATAGTTTTCTGTCAACCAATGTCGAATACTAAAGTTCATTTAAATACTCAGTCGATGTAGAAGTTAAGGGATTTTAGATTAAAAGTTAGGAGTTAGGAGTTAAGAGTTAAGAGTTAGGAGTTAAGAGTTAGGAGTTAGGAGTTAAGAATTAGGAGTTAGGAGTTAAGAGTTAGGAGTTAAGAATTAGGAGTTAGGAGTTAGGAGTTAGGAGTTA
>NZ_JAYGHM010000031.1:0-5197 GCF_034931125.1 Rivularia sp. UHCC 0363
GAAAGTTAAACGCAGTTTCGTATACTTGTATAAACAAATATTGACTAAAAAATACAATTATGCAAAGAATACCATCAGTATCTAAGTAATTGGCGGTAATAAATTATTAAGATTATATCTAATTCATAACAGTAGACAAATTTTGTAATGTAGATTTGCTGTACTCTACTCAGAATTATGGCAACAAGCTATCTTCAAATTACGTCTGAGAAGTTCACATCTCTTTCCATCGTACACATAAAAATAAAAAATTAGTTAATTGCAACTATGACAACTCAAACTGATAAACCGAAAAGTAAATTTACTTCGCCTTGGGCTTATATTCCCAGCCTATATTTTGCTGAAGGGATGCCGTATATGATTATTAATGCGGTATCCGTAGTTTTTTATAAAAACTTAGGAATTGATAACGCTCAAATTACGTTTTGGACGAGCATAATTAACCTTCCTTGGGTTGTCAAAATGTTTTGGGGTCCAGCAGTTGATATTTATTCTACCAAAAGAAGATGGCTGCTGACCATGCAATTTGCCATGTGCTTGTGTTTGGCTACATTAGCTTTATCTTTTCAGCTACCGACATCAAGTTTCTTTTCTCTTTCCTTAGTAATACTGTTAGTCGGAGCATTTATTTCTGCGACTTATGATATTGCCACAGATGGTTTTTATATGTTGGCATTAAGTGAAAAGAAACAAGCTTTTTTTGTGGGGATTCGCACTCTATCCTATCGACTAGCAATTATATTCAGTACGGGGTTTTTAGTATATTTAGCAGGAAGTTTAGAAAAGTCCACCGAAAATATTCCTTTAAGTTGGAGTATTACCATTGGATTCGCATCTTTTATTTTTGCCATACTTTTTATATTTCATCTATTTATTCTCCCACAGCCGGAGGTAAAAAATAGAAGACAATCTGAATCTACAAGAAATGATATTCCATTCGTAACAGTTATTCGATCGTATTTTGCTCAACGTAATATCATCGCTATTTTAGCATTTATCTTACTTTATAGATTGGGTGAGGCTATGTTAGTAAAAATAGCCACTTTGTTTTTATTAGATGAAAGAACTGCTGGTGGTTTGGGTTTGACTACCTCGGAGTTCGGTTTAGTATACGGAACAGTTGGTGTAATTTCGTTAATTAGCGGTGGTATTTTAGGTGGATTAGTAATTGCTAAATATGGATTAAAAAAATGCTTGCTACCAATGGCTTTGGCATTGAATTTACCAGATTTATTTTATGTTTACATGGCCTATGCTAAACCACCATTAGAATTAGTTTATCCTTTAGTTTCCCTAGAACAATTCGGTTACGGTTTGGGATTTACAGCTTTCACCGTTTACTTAATGTACATCTGTAAAGGTGAATATAAGACCTCTCACTTTGCTATCTCTACAGGATTAATGGCATTAGGTTTGATGCTCCCCGGTGCAATTAGTGGTCAAATTCAACAATCAGTTGGTTATCCAATGTTTTTTGTTATCGTTTGTTTATTAACTATTCCTGGTATGGCGACTATCTTTTTTATTCCTTTGGATGAATAAACAAGGAGTCAAGCTTAAAAAGGTTTGTAGTAAGGGCTTTAGCCCTCACAAAGAAAGGGTTAAAACCCTGATTACGAACCTAAAATATAAAATCTAAAATTCTATGTCTTACGTTTTAGGAATAGACGGCGGTGGAAGTAAAACAGTTTGCGTTTTAATGAGCGATCAACGTGAAATTTTAGGACGCGGTGAAGCTGGTTCCTCAAATTATCAAAGCGTGGGAATCGAAGCTGCAAAAAAATCGATAGAATCTGTTATTAATAAAGCAATAATTAACACAGATAATCTGCAAATAGACGCGATTTGTTTGGGTTTAGCAGGTGTCGGACGTTCGAGAGATATTGAAGTAGTAGAGAAAATAATTAAAGATATACCGATAATTTGTAATATAAAACCGGAAAATATAATTATTTCTCACGATGCATTAATTGCTTTGGTAGGTGGAATTGGTAATGATGTGGGAATTGTTGTTGCTGCGGGAACTGGTTCGATAGTTTTCGGTAGAAATCATCAAGGAGAAACTAAAAGAGTCGGTGGTTGGGGATATATTTTAGGTGATGAAGGTGGAGGTTATAAAATCGCAGTTGCGGGAATGCAAGCGGTTTTGAAAGCTTATGATGGACGGGCAATTTCTACTAGTTTGGTAGAAGATTTTCAAAATTATCTTGATTTAAATAATATAGAAGAATTAGTAGAAGTAGTTTATCGACGAGGATGGGGTGTAAAGGAAATAGCTGCTTTAGCTCCAATTGTTGATAATGCAGCAGTATTAGGCGATCAAGTCGCGAATAAAATATTTGATGATGCTGTGGAAGAGTTGGTGAAAGCTACGGTAACTGTTATTGATGGGATTTTTGTTAAGGGAGATTTTTTAGAAGTAGTAACTACGGGAAGTGTTTGGAAAAGTAAATGCAAGATGTGGGAGAGGTTTGTAAGCTGTATTAATCGGGATTTTTCGGAAGTTAAGGTGGTTTTTCCGAGGTTTGAAGCTGTTTATGGTGCTGGTTTGTTGGGGTTGAAGTGTTTGGGAGAGGAGTGAGTTTGGGGTTTTTGCGGGGAATACTAGGGAAAGATAAAAAACCGCAGAGACGCAGAGAGCGCTGAGGAAGAGAATATGAGAGAGTTTGATGGGTTGGAGCAGTTGACTTATGGTGTGATTGGGGCTGCTATTGAGGTACATAGAGTTTTGGGTGCGGGTTTTTTGGAGTCGGTTTATCAAGAAGCTTTGGCTATAGAATTTTCGCAACGTAAAATACCTTATCGCAATCAATTTCCTATAGCTGTAAGTTATAAAGGACATCCTGTTGGTGAAGGAAGATTAGATTTTTTAGTTAATGATGTTTTAGTTGTGGAATTGAAAGCTATAGAAAAGTTAGCACCAAAGCATGAAGCCCAAGTTATTTCTTACCTAAAAACGACTCAGAAACCTCTCGGATTACTCATAAACTTCAATGTTCCTATCCTAAAACAAGGAATAAAACGCATCATTCTCTCTTCCTAATTCTTCCTCTGCGTCCTCTGCGTCTCTGCGGTTTTTTAATCAATTATTCTTAACCGTATTACCAGTATCAAATTCAACTAATATTTTTAGGTATTATTTTACAAGATATAATTTCTGAGTTATAACTCAGGAAAAATACTTACGAGTAGAAACAGGCTACTTGTCAATGAAAGTTGTAAAAAAGACAGCTAGTCTGCTGGTATTAAGTGATTTAAAACAGGTGAGAAATCGCAGAAAATTCTCTTTTCGTTTATTGATTCTCAATTTATTGATTATGGGAGGATTTTTCTGGGTTCTGTCCGGTTCCGATAATTTAAAAATTAAGTTAAGTTTAATCTTATTTACCTTAGTTTTATTAATTCCTGGGATATTATTAATCCGTTTTGATACTAGCGAATCTAACTACTTTGCAATCAATACCAATGTTAATAAGTTTATTCACAAACGGATGGAACTATTTGCTAATAAAGTATACATAGCTGAATATCCTTTAAGAAATATTCGTTTTATCGGTATTAAAAGGAATAGTCTTAATCGCGATGATGATAAAAATTACTTGGTTAGACTATATTTTAAATCTAATAAGTATGTAGATATAGGTTATTTTGCAACATCTCAAAAGTCTTTTAAAATTGCAAAAACTATATCTAAATTCCTAAAAATACCTTTGAAATATTAACCGTTCACTGTTTTATAGTCCTCGCATAGCTAGTAAAGCACTACCATAAGCTGCTTCTGTATTTGTAGAAGAAACTACCGGAACTCCTAAATATTGCTTTCTTATCTCACTCCATACGTGATTTTTTGCTCCACCACCAGCAGTATAAACGCAACTTAAATTATCTGCACCAAGTTGTTGTAATAACTCATATCCCCGCGCTTCAATTCGAGCCATACTTTCTAATAAACCATGTAAAAATTTAACTGAATTATCGGGATGCGGTTCTAATTGAGGAGGTAAATTTGGGTCATTAATCGGAAAACGTTCTCCGGATTTTAATAACGGATAATAATCCAATTTGCTAGGTTTAGTTAGATCAATTTCACGGCTATATTTTTCTAATTCATCGTTAGTGAAATATTCTTTTAATACAGCACCTCCAGTATTAGAAGCACCCCCAGTTAACCATAAATTTCCAAAACGATGACTATAAATTCCGTATTGGGAATTATCTAGACGAGTACGACTCAACAGTTTTAAAACTAATGTGGAACCCAAAGAAGTCACCGCTTCACCTGGAGAATTTGCTCCACTAGCGAGAAATGCCGCAATACTATCTGTCGTACCCGCACATACCACGCAGTTTTTAGGAAAATTGTATTTTGCAGCAATATCGGAACGCAATTCACCGATCGCATTTCCTGGAATTGTCACTTGTGGTAAATGAATTGGGATTTGCAGTTTGTCAAACCATTCTGGATATTGCAACGCTTCTACGTCATAACCCAGTTTTAAAGCATTGTGATAGTCACTAATACCCAATTTTCCATGCAAGAGAAATCCTAACCAATCTGCTTGATGTAAAAAATATTTAGCTTTTGTAAACGAAGGTAACTGGATCATCCACAACAGCTTTACAAGGCTAGAAGTAGCGCTTAATACAGTATGATTTGGCGGTGCGATATTTTTTAACTTTTCTCTCATCATCGCTCCCCGTGCATCATTGTAGAGCAAAGGTTCACCAACGGGATTTCCCACAGCATCGCACAACAACACAGTGGAAGAAGTACCGTTGATAGCAATGCGGGTAATTTCTCGGCGTAATTCTGGGTTAATTTGCTCTAAAAGACTAAATAAAGCAGTTTGCCAACATTTTGTTAAATTAGTCTCGCAAGACGCATCAAAAGGAAATCTGACCTCCGCTACAACATTCCCAGCAGAGGCGATCGCCATACCCCTAGCACCAGAAGTTCCAAAATCTATACCTAAATACATTTTTAAAGGTCGAAGGTTAAAGGTCAAAGGTCGAAGGTTAAAGGTTAAAGGTCGAAGGTTAAAGATTAAAATTCTCCTTGTTCCCCCCCCTTCGGGTTTCTCCTTCCCTTCGGGACACCTTGCGGTGAACGGAGACGCTTCGCGGATCTGCGCTTACGCACACACCACTTCTCTCAACGGTCGTGTTCCTCCGCACGAGAGTGGGTTCACCATCTCCC
>NZ_JAYGHM010000031.1:5222-28471 GCF_034931125.1 Rivularia sp. UHCC 0363
GGGTTCACCATCTCCCTATCTTCCCATCCCCAATGCCCCATTACCAATTCCCCATTCCCAATTCCCCATTCCCCATTCCCCATTCCCATTTCCAATTGTTGCATCTTGTTACAACTTATTTCCCAATTTGGGTAAAACAGTGAAAAGTAGAACATGAAGTAATAATGACGTTTATTGAGACTAGGAGATTCCTAATATGTCAATTTCAGACACTCAAGTTTATATCGCTTTAGTTGTGGCACTGATTCCAGGTGTTTTAGCTTGGCGTTTGGCAACTGAACTCTACAAGTAAATAGTTATTAATGATTGATTGAAACGAATGTAGAGTTTGTAATCCTGGCAACATTAAGTGTATTTTCCGGAGGCTTGTAACTTTTGCTTGTAAGCTACTTAAGAAAAGTCACTTAGTAATGCTAGGGTTATTTTTTTTACTATTTTTCTAGGTGTAGCAGTTTGAAAAAAATGAAGTAAGATGGCAGCACATGAAAACCGTAAATAGCCGATCTTAGGTATTTACGAAAATTACAAAAAGTTCGCTCTTTTTGAGGAGATTAAGTCTATTCTCATGAATGCAATTCAACCGTCTAACCCGGAAGTACAGCCGATACAGCGACGTAGGACTGCTCCCAGACCTCATCGTCATCTACGCCAACGTTCATATCAAGTAATGGCGTTAGAAACAACAGTAAAAATAGGAGTTAATTTAGCGATTTCCGCAGCAGCAGTATCGGCTTTAACCCAGCTTTTACCTCATCATTGGTCGGGACAAGATAAGTTACGACAAATACGTACTGAAGTTAATACCACTCAAGAACGTGTTAATAATTTAAGGGCAGAATTTAGTAATACTTTTGATTCTCGTCAAGCTAATAGCGTGATGCAGCAACAGGGAAACTTGATACCCCTGAATCAGAAAAGAATTGTATTAACAAACGAAACAACACCGGCTGAAGTTCGAGAATCTACACCTTAATACTAAGAGGAAATATTATTGCTGAGAATAAATTTGATTCCTCTTTTTCCGTATACAATGGCTCAAAAAGAGTTGCACTAACAGCTAATAGTTAATAACTAATCGCTAATTGTGAAGTTCCCTTATTGTGTAGTTATCATCTATTAGCTATTAGCAACTAGCTAAACTATTAAGTATGATGAATGATAAAATTTTTTACTGTATTTATTCCTCTATTTCCCATTCCGGATGCATTGGAAGTAGCAGTTGATTTAACCAAGTTTCTACCTGCAACCGCAAATTAAATGTTAAATTATCAGTTTTATTTGCTCTAGGTGGTAATTGCTCTAAAGCACGATAATAATCGGCGATCGCAACATTCCATTCACCCCACATATGGTAAGTTCTGCCTTTCTCAGCCAAAATATGACTTTCTAATTTTCCAAAAAATAAAGCCGTTTCAAAATTATCAATAGCTTCCGTATATTCTCCCAACTCGCGCAAGGTAATACCTCGGTTAATCCATGCTCTAACATGACCGGGATCTAAATCCAAAGCTTTTTCATAATCCACTAATGCAGCTTCTAAATCACCACTTGCAGCATAATAATTAGCTCGATTATTGTAAGCACTAGCTAGTGTAGGATTTAGCTGTAACGCTTTGTTAAAATCGCGAACCGCTTTTCTTTCTTCACCACTTTGAAAATAAACTAATCCTCGATTGTTGTAATCGATCGCATTTTCGGGATGACGCTCAATCAACTGATTGAAAACTGCGATCGCAACATAAAAATCGCCTTTTTTAGCTGATTTTAAAGCGCAAGATCGTAAATCTTTATCCCCGTAAGCATCGTATCGATCATTACTATACTCATGGCTATGGTCATGAGCAGTATTCGCAGCATTGATGCCGATATGATCTTGCTTGTCACCGAATGTTGAAAATAAGTGAATCTTCATATCATCCTGCCTAAATTGGTAACTCTATAAAATAGACTGATAGTACATCCCCGCTTTTTGTTATGCTCCCGTATTCGGATTGACGATCCAACTATCCAAAATATCTAGTTGACCCACAAACCCCCAAGTACAGCATAATTGCACTGTATTTTTACAAATTAGTAATAGATACCGTGGATTCACAATCAATTCCAGAAAATCACAAATAATTGCAATTTAAAACGCTACTAGACGACATTGCGATCGCAACTGGTAAAATGCTTTCAACAGTCAACAGTGAACAGTTATCAAAACGGTTAGGTATAAGAAATAAGTTACCCGTCAAAAAAATACGTTAACCGTTAATCAAATAAATTTCCTCGTACAAATCTAGCTACTTTAAAACTGCTCACTGTTGACTGCTCACTGATTTTAGGTAACAAAATGGTAAATACAGTTTCTTATTCCAACGCTCCAGATTTAACCCCAGATGATTACATCGTCATCGGTTTAGCAACTTGCTTCATCAAAGAAGACGGTGAAGTGCATGAAGTTGACGTAATCGAACCTATCCCCTCAGCATCCTTAGAATCGCTGTTCAAAGGTGTCCCTACTTCCTACAAATCGGCTGTTGCGACAACATTAGGAAGCGTTTTAGATGGAGAAACTGCCTGTAAACCAGCACAATTGGATAATTCCGCACAAATAGTAGACGAATTTAGCGAAAGAGCGTTTGCAGCAGCACGTACCTATAAGCGTAAAGAATCAGCACAATCTTTAATTCCTTTAGGTAAAACCTACAGCGATTTTCAATACTCTATAGAAAAAAAGCGAGTCTTAAACGCTCAAAGAGTAGTTAGTAAAGATGACAACGTGAAGCAGCATTCCCATACTCATAAAGTATTGTAATTAAGCATACCCTCGTTGCCCTCAGACTGGAATGGGGCTTGAAACTGCTAAATAATTTCTACCCATAACTAGACATATTTTACGGATTGTCCATATAATTAAGTGAAGTTTATATAGTAACTAATTATGGACAATCAAGAAGAAATGACGATTAGCATCGGTGATGCAGCACAAGAATTAGGTGTTTCTGTAAAAACTGTAAGACGTTGGGCTGATGCAGGGAAAATACGCTATGAAAGAAGTCCAAGTAGTCACAGAAGGTTTTACATTTCAGACTTAAAACGATTAGCGCCACGTAATCCAGAAAACTTAGATTATCGAACAACTATTAACTACGCGCGTGTTAGCAGTCACGACCAAAAAGACGACTTAACTAGACAGATAAAGGTTCTAGAGTCTTTTAGCTCTTCTAAAGGTTGGGAATTTGAAACTATATCAGATTTAGGTTCAGGTCTTAATTACAAAAAGAAAGGATTAAAAAGTTTGCTCAAGCGCATCATGAAAGGTGATGTGGGTAGATTGGTTTTAACTCACAAAGATAGATTGCTTAGGTTTGGCTCAGAGCTTGTGTTTGCGATGTGTGAAGAGTTTGAAACCGAAGTTGTCATTATCAATAAAAGCCATGAGGAAATTAGTTTTGAGCAAGAACTTGTTACAGACATGATTGAGTTGATAACCGTGTTCTCAGTTAGGTTATACGGTTCTAGAAGTCGCAAGAACAAAAAACTTATAGACAATATGACAAAAGCTGTACAAGATTCCGAATAAATCTACCCACATAGTTGATAGATGAGTAGATATGGGGATATATGATTGAAGTAAGCGAAAACATTGTGAGGTCGTTCACGCAGTGTCACCGGAGGTGATAGCAATGCTACTTTCTACCAAAGTCCAACTAATCCCGAACAACAAACAAATTACTAAGTTTCGTAAAGCTTCGGGTGTTGCGCGTCATGCCTATAATTGGGCTAATGCGACAGTTAACGAAGTTTTGAAACAACGTGAAACCGATAAAACTGTAAAAATCCCATCAGCTATTGACTTACATAAAAAGCTAGTATCTGAAGTCAAATCTGTTAATGCTTGGTACTACGAAACTAATAAAAATGTCCCACAACAAGCTTTAAAAGAACTGCGTACAGCTTGGGATAGATGCTTCAAAAAGATTGCTAAACAACCAAGATTTAAGAAGAAAGGTCAACGTGATTCGTTCTATTTAGAATCTGGTAGCAAAGCGAATCCGCTTATTAAAAATGATGGAAAGCGAGTTAAGTTACCAACTATAGGTTGGGTGAGATTAGCTGAATCAATGCCCGTAACTGCTATTTATAATTGTGTGATTTCTCGTACTGCTGATAAGTGGTTTATCGCTATTAAATATAAGGTTGAAAAGCCTAATGTTAAAGCTGATAGACCTAGTGTTGGTGTAGATATTGGAATCAAAGAATTAGCTGTTTGCAGCAATGGTAAGATATTCAAAAACCCAAAAGCTTATAAACGTCTTAGCAAATGTATGAAGCGTTTACAACGCAACGTAAGCAGGAAACAAAAAGGTTCTAATAACCGCAAAAAAGCTGTTTCTAAACTAGCTAAATTGCACGCACGGATAGCTAATATTCGTAAAGATGCTATCCATAAATTAACTACCTATCTTGCTAAAAACCACAGCATTATAAAGATAGAGGATTTATCAATCAAGGCATTTCTTAAAAACCATAAATTAGCAGGTGCAATTGCTGATTGTGGAATGTACGAATTTAAGCATCAATTAGAATATAAAACTGAGAAGTTCTCAAGTGAGTTAATACTTGTAGACAGAATGTTTCCTAGTTATCAAATATGTTCTAATTGCGGAAATCATCGTCATAAGATGCCATTAAAAGAGCGCGTTTATATTTGCCCAGATTGCGATCACGCAGAGGATAGAGATTTAAACGCAAGTAAGAATATAGAACGATGGTTTGAAGGAATATTTATTCCGACTCGTTCGAGTCAAACGGTAAGCTCTACCGAGATTGCCTGCGGAGTGGACAAACCTCTTAGAAATCATTCTAAGACCATGAAGAAACAGGAAATTAACGCCAAAACTACTTATGTCCAGTTAAGTCTAGATTTAGGTAGTTTTGGGTAAGTTTAATAGAACGGCTTACAACGAAGCCTGCCTCCGCAGGCTAAGATTATTTCTGAGACAATAAGACAAGCAGAATTTCTTATTTGCACAGAATATGTTGGGTTCCCACGCAAATCTGATTTTTCGTAAAAGCTATACTTCTTCGTCCGTTTAACCCAACCTACTACTAACTCATAACCGTTACTTAAAAAATGGACAATTCTCCCCAAAACTGGATAAAACTACCCATCATCACCTGACCTTAACGGCTAGTTCAGGATTACAGCTTGGATTCTCACCAAGTTCCTTAACACGAGTCACATTTGATGTACCGACCTCCACAAGTCTTCCAAGCTGGGGTTTCCCCGCGTTCCTTGTAGAGTGACTGCTAAGGTTCGCTGTTAACGACTGTTGATTATAAAACTCATGACGGCGTACCGACTTGAGCTTTTTGTTGAGTCGGTACCATGAAGCCCAGACGTGTCTCCTTCTAGCTATCACAACCGGGAGAGCGAACTTCCTCTGGTACAGACTCACTTAGCCTCATTGCTCTACGAGCAAGAACTAAGCCTGCGGCGGTGTCGGAACTCATTCCATACAACGCCATAAACTTTGTCAATCCTATCAATGAGGAGTAAGCAGGGTTGACCTTTATTAATTGAATACCACGATTATTGCATTGTAAGAGAATTAAATTATTGAATTTAGAGTAAGCAAAATAATTAAGCATTCTCGCATAACGACGACCCTCCTCCCTCATGCGTTTCTTCTTTGCACAGAATGAAAGGTTTTCAATCACTATTGGACAACAATTATTATCGGCTAAATCCAATAATTCCTTAATAACATCAGCCAACTGAGCTTCTACTTGTCCGGAGCGTCGAGAATGCAAGTTAACTTTAAATTGTCCCCATTTGACGGGATTGCCATTGTAATCGCTGTAACACCAGCCAATAACACCTGGGTTGAAATCAACTCCTATGCATCCGTAACGAACCGGCTTTGATTGAATTGGAGTATCACTCACTTCAACTGTGACTGATATGTACCAGCGATTATTCTTGTAAAAAAATCTCCAAGTTAGAGCTTCACCTTTACCGTATGGTATTATATCTCCAGTATTTCTGTTAACTCCTCGTTTCATCAAAGCAGCAACAATACAATCTTGACCATACTTAAACTGCTTGTCAGCATAAATGTACTTTCCACCAAATTCGGTTTCCCATTCAACAGGAACGCGAATTTTTAATTGTTTTTTCTTGTAATCATACTGACAAATTTGATTACCATTTGATTCCCCCTGACTACCAACAAGAGGGAAGTTAAATTCGCTACCAAAGTTAACGGATAATTGAGAATTTCTTAACTGCTCTAACTTGAGTTGTTGAGCAATTAGATAACGACGTTTGTGGTGAATATTATGACGTAATCGATGTTGTTCAGTTTTGTACTCATTACGACGAATAGAGCAACAGGGATGAGGAATATCAGCTAACTTGTTTTCCCACTTCACTATTTGATCTTGTGCCGAAGATATCTTGCCTTCAAGAGTGGATATATGAGCCTTGCGACATTCCCTAGCCGAAACTAACTTACCGATCATATCAATCAGCAAAGAATTGGCTTGACGTTTGTTATAACCAAATTTTTGTAAAGTCTGATTTTGCTTAGTTCTTGAAACATTGTTGCATATTAATTCCAAAGCTGTGTTTCGATGTTTTTTCTGCTTTCTGGAATACTTAATCGCAAATGGTATCAGTGCCTTGGGTAATTCTGCTGTAAATGTTTTTGTACTCATTTTCGTTCACATTATCGCATTCTTCCTCTTGTTGTACTTTTATGAGGCGTTGCATTGAACTTGATCGGCTTCAATTAATCAATACAATAGTACCACGAAACTGTTAAAATTTTCTGTGGGAAAACAAAAACCCTTGCGGGCGAGCAATTGAAGAAATCTATTCACCGAGTAAAATTTTAAGGTCTGAAGCCCCCGGATTTATCCGTGGTAATGACTCTACCGAAGCCCCTAAATTTAATTTATGGGGCATTAATTACGAATTACGAATTACGAATTATACTCACTACCTGTGTCCCGTTGTTCTATCTAGAGGAACCATCGGACTATATCTGGACAATATGGGTATATATGTTCAGTTATGGGTAGAAATTAGAGAACAGTTACTAACCCCTAACTCATAACTCCTAACTCATAACTCTTAATTTCTTAAGCTTTCCCACTACCTATTAAATACAGCAATGCCATCCTTACCGCTACCCCACTCGTGACCTGATTCTGTATCAAACTAAATTCCGGGTCGTCCATTAAATCCGAGCTAATCTCAACACCCCGATTCACGGGTCCCGGATGCAGTACTTTCACGTTGTCTTTGCAATTTTTCAATTTATCCCGCGTAATCCCGAACAACTGATGATATTCCCGCAACGAAGGCAATAAATGTGCCGTCATTCGTTCCTTTTGTAGTCGCAATGTCATCACAAAATCGGCATCTTGCAAAGCTGGTTCTAATTCCCAATGTACAAATAACTTACCCGGTCTATCTTTGCCGTAATCTGCAAATAATTTTGGTAAAAGTGTTGGAGGTGCTGCTAAATGTAGCTCTGCATCTGTAGCTGCCGTAAGACTCCAAATATTCGACCTAGCGACGCGAGAATGCAAAATATCGCCCACAATGGCAATTTTCTTACCCTGTAAATCTTCGATACTGGGATTATCTTGATTAAACAAGCTACAAACTGTAAATAAATCTAATAATCCTTGGGAAGGATGTTCGTGTTGTCCGTCACCAGCATTTAAAACACTGACCTTTACACCCAAACGATCCATTTCTGTAGCGATCGCGTCCGGAACTCCTGCTTCTCGATGACGCACCACCATGATGTCGGTACCCATCGCTAAATAAGTTTTAGCTGTATCTAATATTGTTTCTCCTTTGGTCATCGAAGAATTAGCTGCGGAGAAGTTCAGCGTATCTGCACTCAAACGTTTTGCAGCCAGTTCAAAACTACTGCGAGTCCGAGTTGATGGTTCAAAAAACAAATTCGCCACCACCTGTCCCTGCAAAGTAGGCACTTTTTTCATTCTCCGCGTTAGCACTTCCTGAAAACTAGCGGCAGTCTGTAAAACTGCATTGTACTCAGTCGCGGTGAAGTCAGCCAGGGAAAGTATGTGATGACGAGTCCAGGTGGTAGTAGGCATGAATTTTTATCGAATCTAGCGTGCTTATCACACGATCGATGATGTCTCTACAGTTACTTAGTTTAAGTGTGCAGAGCAAATCATACCACCAAGTTGTAATTTCAAGCTATTTAAAAATAAATAAGAGGCAAAAGTCAAAAGAAAGAAGGTTGATTTTGCAGGCTTTTGTGCCATTTGAAATGGTAGCTTTATTACCCCCGACTTGTACTAATAATTTATAACCCACGCAAAGGCGGGTTTTGTTTGTGTAAAAGCGGTTTCAACCGCCTCAAGTATTAAATTAGACTTTGCCGCGCATCCTCTAAAGATTCTTCTTAACTGCGTCGCTAAACTCTTCATAAGGCTTAACACCGACAATATTTTCTGCTAACTCACCATTTTTGAAAATTAATACCGCAGGAATACTACGAACTTCGTATTTTTTCGCCAGCGGTTTATCTTGGTCTACATCTATTTTCACTACTTTAATATCTTGATACTCTTGCGCTAATTTTTCTATCAAAGGTGCAACCACGCGACAAGGCCCGCACCAACTAGCGCTAAAATCAACTACGAGAATATTTTCCGATTTTAGAAGTGTGTCAAATTCGGTTTCTTTAACTTGGGTTACTGTACTCATGTTTTTTTAGTATAATTACCAATCAAAATAATTCAAAATTACTAAAATATCAATCAAAGCAATTTGATTTTTTGATCGATGGTTATTTATTTCCTACTCAATGATTTTAAACGATAACGGTCGCACAAAATGGTAAAAGTTAGTTCGAGGGGGATGCGATCGCCATTCCCTTACGGTTGCTGTCTAAATGTCGTGTGTGTGAAAAACCCTTCCCTGTTCCAGCTTTATGGGTTGGAGGTGTTTGTGATAGGTGCTTTACACCGTTTACGGAAATGGTTAAGTATCAGAAGCATTATTAAGACATCTTGCGTTGTAATCGCAACTCAATTATCCTTATTCAGGAAATATACCAACTACTATTAACAATTCTAAGTAATCGTATTATAGAGTAAGTCTAATTTTTATCGACATTATTATTTGCGATCGCCCGAGTATAAACCGTTGGTGGATCGCTACTTTGCCCTGGAAATTTCCCTGGAGCATGGTACTTTTAGCAAGAAACATTAATTATTAAGAAAACAAGCTAAATGTTCGAGCAAACTTCTTGGCTGCTGTTTTTGAAGTATTTGGATGATTTGGATCTGACCCGTTCTATCATATCTAGTGACAACTCCCACCGTCAACCGCTTTTAGCGGTCTGACGGGGGCTTCTCAGATTTACAAATGAGACTTGCTGCTTCAACGGTTGGGTATCCCCTTGACCTCCACAGCCAGAAAACGGTAGTCCAACCGTCCTTAAAGCTCGATTGTAACTAATCTGAGTCAATTTTACATTTACACAAATTTCTGTTTCTGCTCTTAACTTAGTATTTTTGATAACATCAAGAACTTTAAATACAGTTTCTTGTTCTATTTCTCCCATTTGTACCTTTTGACCAGGAGAAGCCCAATCTATGTGTAATTTACTGATTCCAATTCTAGTTAAAGCTGTTAAAAACTCAGTATATTTAAAAGCTGTTTTCTTTTTTAATACATTTAATTTAGCTGGCAATTCCTCTGTATTTGCCCCAAGATTTATTAACTGGATAAATTCTTTTAAGCATTGCCCTAAAAAAGACTCTCCTAAACCTAAACTATCTTCCTCATATACACTTCCTTGCAGACGCATTCCAAATGAGCCACTAAAGACACCAGACATCACAACTTGAGTCTTTTGCTTTACTTCAGGTGGTATTATGTGGCTTTCTGATTTCCCTAGCTTGATTTGACCGATAGCATCAATTGTTTCTTGTAATGAAGATAAAATTAACCCCAAATCACCTACAGGAGCTTCTGTAATTTCTTCCTCTGGAAATTGTAAAACAAAATCAATTATTTCTCTTCTTTTTTGGGTAGAAGTTGTTTCAATATTAGTATGATCACAATTATCTTCAGCTTGAATAACTTGCCCTAATTCTGGCAAATATTCATCTGGAATTTCATTGCGATTAAAAGTTTTTACAACATTTATCCCATCTTCATAAGGGATTTCTACATGATATACAAAACCATCTTCTGCATTATTAAATATATCTCTAAGCTCAACTTTACCCTGAGCTACGTTTTTAAATCTAGATGAAGACATGGGAGCATATAACCAAATCTCAGCAACATCAGAACTATCTACACAAATTACGATAAAAATTAATCCAGATTTGTTTTTACAGGAAAACAATACTGGCTTGTCATAAAAGTCGTATACTTCTATGATTTCAAGCTGTCCTAATATTGTTCGTTCCGGCAAAAAACTCATGTTTATAACTTATGTTTTATTAGAATCTTCTTGTTTTAAATCAATTAGTTCAAATACCTTATAAGGTTCGGTATTCTCTGGTATCCACCAAGTATGATGTGATTTTTCATTCTTTGACGGAGTATGTTGTATTCTTCCCAGTTCCTCGCTCAAACTACCCTTAGCTATTTTCATCTTCTTAAAACGCGGAATTCTCAGAGATAGATTTTTTGCATCATCCAATGATGAATGAATTGATACACCACAGGCTTGACACTCGGATATACTCGTAGGACATTCTTTATTTGGATTTTCTTGTCCCCAAGATAAGAAATCTTGTGGTTGGGGTGTTTCATGAACCTTTTTAATAAACCTGTAAAGTTTCTGAGCTTTAACATTTGGTTGAAAGCATAACGCATAGCATCTTCTCACATCTGGGGAATAACAACTTACAGAAATTAGCCGTCTAATTGATGCTGAGAAAAGCGATTTATATGATGTGCTGGCTTATATCGCCTATGCTTCTCCACCTATAAGCCGTCGAGAGCGGGTTATTGCTCACAAGTCGTTAATCTTGTCGCGGTATACAGGCAAGCAACAAGAATTTCTCGACTTTGTACTGGAACAATACATCAAAGCCGGGGTAGGGGAACTCGATCGCGCTAAATTACCTCAACTGTTAGAGCTAAAATATCATGCTGTTCGTGATGCTGTTGATGAACTAGGAAGCGTTGCGAATATCAGTGAAGTTTTTATTAGTTTTCAACAGTATTTATATTTACAGGACATACCAGCTTAAAACGTTATTTTTTAAGTACCAAAGTTTAGTGAATTATGAACATTCAAAACATTCTTCTTACTTAATCTGCCAGCAGATAACGATTAACGACAATTACGGTCAGGTAAGTTATGATGCGTCTATTTCTTGCCAAATGGCAAACTAGGTTCTAAAAACTAAGTCGCGACATCTAATTTTTGAGTATACAACAGTCCCCATTCACCACAAATCAAAGCCAGCAGTCGGATTTGAACCGACGACCTACGCATTACAAGTGCGTTGCTCTACCACTGAGCCATGCTGGCAGTCATTACCTTGTACAGTATCAGATACCTAGTTAGTACCAACTTAATAGCCATTTGATAGCCATTAGCTAACTAAACTAACCAAATAGAAAAGTAGCATATCCAGTTTAGAAAGTAAAGTAAGTAAGATAAAGTTGCTAAAGTAAGAATAAGGTAAGAATAACTCAACTAACCATTTTAGGAACCCTTATGTAGTAAGCATCCTAGGAACTGTTCCTGAGCAAGATGCTTGCTCAGCATTAGTTTGGTTCTAGATAACTATCCTTATGTAGTAAGGGTTATAGCCATTTAGGTAAGGTTTTGAATCTAACTGAAATAGTAGCCCTAGGGTACCTAGTTAACCCATGTACCCCCATTGAAAAACCCCTCAGTAGTTGACAGCTACCAAAGGGTTCAGTTTTATTTCAGAAGTCCAGAACTTAACTACATAACTAAGCCCAGATATTCCTGAGAACTCTGGGCATTGTTGGCTATTAAGATATCCATCTATTTAGAAACTCTTCTGGGGATGGCATTTTACTAGGTACCATTTGGGTTCCTTGGCAAAACTAACTTGTCCCTGGGCATCCTTAATAATGACAGCCCCATCTGCAAACCTTATTAATGCTATCCCATTTAGTTGCATCCTACTAACTACATTAGACCTTCTGTTCTTCCAGTACTTCTGAGCAGTACAGGGCTTCATTCCTTGCTGATAGATAACTTGGGGAGTAGTAGAGTTAGTTTCCATATTTGGTACTAATGAACTATTTACTCCCATTTTAGCATAAATAGTACTAAAATACCATCCTTTCTACCCCTTTATACATTATTTCTTCAGCTAGCTCTCTGGTTACTACTGAACAGTTAGCTATGGGGATATCTAGGCATTGAGTACCCCTAACTACATTAGTTGCCCTAGGGTACATCAAGGGGGCTTCTACTGCTACTACTGTCCCTCCTTTAAAGAAGATGAATAAGGTATCTACTAGGGCATCCTCTGGCAACAAGAGCATATCTAATGCCCTGATGGTAGAAAACCTCTGCATATTCTCCCAAGTGTAGCTAGGTCTATAGGAACAGAATACTTGGGACTGGGGAATATATCTCTCTGGGTAAGATGTTGACATTAGCTGTCTCCTATGGTAATGAGTTCTTTCTCTATTACTTTGTCTAATCAGTTGTACAGACAAAATATAAGTAGGAGAACTAACTAACTAAAGGAACCAAGATGGATAGAAACATTACATTAGCTAAGAAAACCCCCTCCAGAACCAAGCTGATAACTTGTAGAGTAACTGAACAACAGCTAGCTGAGTACCAACTGCTAACTGAGCATCTAGATATTGAACTAGCCCCATTAGTTAGGAACTATCTAGATAGTTTAGTTAGTACTCATCTGGGTTTGAATGATGACAACTTACTTATTGGGTAGAACCATTACCTAGTAAAGCAAGGACTACTATTGGTACCAAAACTGGTACTACTTCTGGTACTATTGACAGGTAAAGGCTATAATTTAGATGGGGCAAAGGAAGTACTACTATTGGCACCATAGTTATCCTGAGAGAGATAAAATATTCTATTTGGAGTTCAGTTGAGATGATAAACAAAAGGGACAAGCAAGTTAAGGCTTATGTTACTGATGAGGAACTGGTAACTATCAAGGAAAGGGCTAAGTCAGTTGGGTTATCCCAGTCAGAATACATTACCAAGAAAGTCCTAGAACCCTTGCCCAGTACAAATAGGCTAGATGTTCCTAGTTCTGAGCAGTTCCAATATTTGATAGATATGATGGTTAAGTTGACTGACAAGGTAGACCAACAGGCAGACCAAATAACTGGACTAACTAGGATGCTAGAAGAACAAGATGAGGTACTGGGGACTAATGGGGAACTAACTGTTGGTAGCTTTATTACTGGGGAGAGACACTCCAAATGTATCCAAGGTTCTATACTTATCATGTTCTCTGAGTTACCAAGAGATGAGCAAATATCCCTTAGAGACCTAGACTATACCCTGGACTATTCAACTAAGTTACATTACCTACCTGAGTTAGAGGTATTAGTTAAGACTGAGTACTCTCAGAGAAAGAGAGAGTATTTCAAAGTAGTTAAGATGATACCCAGAGAAATAGCCCTCCCAGAATGCCCTGTAGTGCCAACAGAAATAGAAGTTGACCCAATACTACCTGAGATATTAGATACCCCTGTTAGCCCCATGTTGACTAAAGAAGAACTAGCTAACCAAATAGCAGATAACTCTGGGGAGTTAGTTAGTACTATCCTTTCTAACTTGGATACCATAGGAGGAGTGAAGAAACCTAAACTAACTAAGATACCTGAGTACACTAATGGGTATGTACCAACTGATGGGACAAGAGAACAATGGCAGTTAGCTAACCAGGATGTTCAGTTAGAACCAGTACTATCTAAGTAATAATAACTAATATTGATAACTATCTAAACAATAGCCCCCTACCCCCTGATATCCTCTGAGATGTTAGGGGTTCTGTTTGGGCTATTTTGGCTAGTATCCCTGAAAGCTTTGCTGGACAACAGTCCTAGCTATTTTAGTAAATATTCTGAACTAGCTAAGTATGAATGTATATTATATGACTAACTTGGTTGGGTTAATGAAGGTAGTTAGTTAGTTTTGATACTGCCATTTGGATAGCTGTTACTTAGTTAGTATTCTGGGATATCTAGGGATAAATGGGGGCTGGCATAATGCTTGAGGATAACCTCTGGGCTGTTCCCAACTAACTTAGCTACTTGGGATGTAGTTAGCCCATTCTCTAGCATTGCTGAAATAAAAGTATGCCTGGTATTGTAGGGACATCTGTAGCTACTAACTTTCCCCTGAGCTACTAGTTCTCCCACTATGCCCTTGTACTTACCTGTACCCTTCCATACTCTGTTAGTAAAGTTATGACCATTGATAACTAACCCAGTAGGACTAGGGAAAACTAACTCAGATGTTCTCTCTAGGCTACTTAGTAAACTAGATAACTTAAGGTTACAGGGGAACTTCCTGATACCCCCAGTCTTGGTATTTTTGTTAGCCTTTAGGACAGTACTGTAGGACTCTTGGAAAGTTATCATTAGTTTCCCATTAGAGCTACTGCTAATATGCTCCCACTTTAGCCCTATTGCTTCCCCTAACCTACATCCAGTTAGGAATAGAAACTCAACAAATGGTAAGTAATGGGAATAGTTCTGATGTTCTCCAAATGCCTTTAGTATCTCCTGTTTCTCCTCAGTAGTAAATGGGTTAATATTGTTACTGTCATACTTAACTACTTTGATATCCCTAGCCATCTTGGAGAATGGGTTATGGGTAACTAGACCTGAGCTAACAGCCCATTCCAGGCAAGCATTTAGCTGAGTTAGCATCCTCTGGGCTGCATGGGGGCTTAAGTTACTAACTAAGTAGTCCCTGATAGCTACTGAGTCCCTAAGTTCTCTAGTTGGTAACTTATTGATATGGTTAAGATATCTACCCCTAAAGTCCTTAATGTAGGTACTAGCTGCTATTTGAGACTTCTTATAGAGACAATAGCTATCCCAGAGTTCCCCTAACCCCTTACTAGTCCTAGTAAAGTTAGTTACTACTGTTAACTTAGGACTAGGTAGGTATTGGTCTAAACTGTCCCTAAGAGTCCCATTATTAATATCCTCCTCTATTTGCCATGCTACTAACTGGGCTGCCTTATGGTTCTCTGGGGTATCTGATAACCTTAATGATAAATATCTCCTAGGTTCCCCTAAGTTTCTGGGTAGCCTTAGCCTTAACCTATTCTTAAAACTCTCTATTCCTACTGTCCCATTAGTATTTCTGTTAGTTTTCATGGCTATTTAGGTACTCTATTCTACTTAGAGGATAGCCATTTGATAGCCAGCAGTCAATATTTATGACAAAACCCCTGAAATATGAGGAGTTTCAGAGGTTATCCAAGGAAGTATTAGCATTACAACTGCGTTGCTCTACCACTGAGCCATGCTGGCAAAAGCCGTACTAACTTTGTAATTTCACCATAAAAAATAATATTGTAAAGCCCTTGCTTAAACTTTAAGCAACAACTAGCTTCTATCAAAAATAGTTGATTTATTCGCAACTAGCCATACAGCTTCAACAAGCAGATAATGTGAATATTATTTTCTGCCTAGAGAGTGATTTACCTCAAACTGAAAGCACAGTTATTGTAATAGAAAAATATCATCTTAAACAGTAAGAAAATCAAAATTGACACCGGCTTTACCAATTATCTTAAGATTGCGAGCATTTCAAAGAAAAACGGTTATATTTTAGGCTTCCTGTTTGATGTTCGCATAAATTGAGAAAACGTAACACTTAATTCCTAAACATAATTAAACATGACAGCGTTAAGCCAAAGAGACTTATTAGGTATAGCAGATTTGAGCGCGGTAGAAATCAAAGAACTTTTGCAGATGGCAACTCAGTTAAAATCTCAACAGTTGAAGTTGCGGTGCAATAAAGTATTGGGGCTGTTATTTTCTAAAGCTTCTACTAGAACGCGGGTAAGTTTCACCGTGGCAATGTACCAATTAGGCGGACAAGTTATCGACCTTAATCCTAATGTTACTCAAGTTAGTCGCGGAGAACCAATTCAAGATACCGCAAGAGTATTAGATAAATATCTCGATTGTTTGGCAATTAGGACTTTTGAGCAGCAAGAATTAGAAACCTTCGCAAATTATGCCCAAATTCCAGTAATTAATGCGCTGACAGATTTGGAGCATCCCTGTCAAGTTTTGGCGGATTTATTGACAATTCAAGAAGAATTCCAAACTTTAAGCGGTTTAACTTTAACTTATGTCGGTGACGGCAACAATGTTGCAAATTCCTTGATGTTGGGCTGTGCTTTGGTCGGAATAAATGTGAAAATCGCCACCCCCAGCGGATACGAACCTTCTTCAGATGTCGTTAAACAAGCACTCGCGATCGCAGATGGAAAAACTGAAGTTATTATTACCAAAGATCCCAAAATTGCAGCGAAGAATGCTAATATACTTTATACTGATGTTTGGGCAAGTATGGGACAAGAAAATGAAGCAAACGATCGAATGCCAATTTTTCAACCCTATCAAATTAATCAGGAATTGTTGAATTTTGCCGAGCCAAAAGCGATTGTTCTGCACTGTTTACCAGCACATCGCGATGAAGAAATAACAAATGCTGTTATTGAAGGCGAATATTCACGAGTCTGGGAACAAGCAGAAAATCGACTCCACGTACAAAAAGCTTTGCTTGCCAGTATTTTGTCCGCAGAACCACTTTAATATTTTGGATTTTGGATTTTCTCTTAATTTCAATCCAAAATCTCCCCGGTTTCCACTCTCGATTCTAAATTTATTTAAAAATTGCAATACAAAAGGCAAAAAACTTTGCCGTAATGAGGTTTTTTGTAGTACTAATGTTCTAGGGACATTTGTATTTTACCTCCCTACAAATTATGGAAAAACTGACAGAAGCACAAAGAGAACTTTACGATTGGTTAACGGAATATATCCGAATGCGTCAGCATTCACCTTCGATACGTCAGATGATGCAAGCGATGAATTTGAGGTCTCCAGCACCGATTCAAAGTCGTTTAGAGCATTTACGTAACAAAGGATATATCGAGTGGAGCGAAGGTAAAGCGAGGACTATAAGAGTATTGCATCCGGAAAATCCTGGTGTCCCCATTTTAGGTACCATAGCAGCGGGTGGTTTAATCGAACCCTTTACCGATGCGGTCGAACATTTGGATTTTCAAGAGATCAAATTACCGTTCCAGACTTATGCTTTGCGGGTAACTGGTGACAGCATGATAGAAGATTCCATAGTTGATGGAGACATGGTATTTCTGCATCCCGTCCAGGAGCCAGATACGCTTAAAGACGGTACCATTGTTGCTGCAAGAGTGGAGGGACACGGTACCACATTGAAGCGGTTTTATCGTACAAGTAGCGATCGCATTACTCTCGAACCTGCAAACTCGAAATATCAGCCAATTGAAGCTGATGCTGCACAGGTACAGGTACAAGGTTCATTAGTAGCTGTTTGGCGTAATTATAGCTGAATGGGGCATTTAACTTTAGATTTTGGATTTTAGATTTTGGATTGGGGGTTAGGAGTTAGGAGTTATAAATTTAAATATCTCCCCATCCCCCCATCCCTTTGTCCCCTTGTCCCCCATTTCTTTAATTACGAATTACCCAGGGTGGTCGCCATTTTATGTATTTAACGCAAAAACAAGCTCAGACACCAATTGCTTTTCGTTTAAAAATTCCTTATCCGGCTTATGCAGGGGAAAAGAAAGGTACTTACAAAGGGAAACAATTATTACCTGGTTGTCCGAAAATTCCGCCATCTCTGCAATTGCGAGGCTACCAAAAGCAAGCTGCAAATAATTGGTTTGCGAATAATGGTAGGGGTACATTAAAAATGGCGACTGGTAGCGGTAAGACGATCGCGGCACTAGCAATTACTTATGAATTATACCGTCAAATTGATTTGCAAGTATTGCTGGTGGTGTGTCCTTATCGCCATCTTGTAACCCAATGGGCGCGAGAATGCGAAAAGTTTGGTTTAAAGCCTATTTTAGCTTTTGAAAATATCCGCAATTGGCAAACTCAACTTTCGACACAGCTTTATAACGTGCGTTCTGGTTCTCAACCTTTTCTCACAGTAATTACTACTAATTCGACCTTAATAACTGATGGTTTCCAATCTCAGCTAAAATACTTTTCAGAAAAGACTTTAATTATCGGTGATGAAGCGCATAATTTAGGTTCGCCTAAGTTAGAAGAAAGTTTACCACGCAGTGTTGGCTTAAGATTGGGACTTTCAGCGACACCAGAGAGATATTTTGATGAGGAAGGAACTCAATCTTTATTAAATTATTTTGGTGCGGTATTGCAACCGGAATTTACTTTGAGAGATGCCATTACTCAAGGTGCATTGGTACGCTACCTTTATTATCCAATACCGATAGAATTAACTTTGGAAGAAAGTCGCGCTTATGCAAAACTGACGTATAAGATTGGACGCGCTTTATCATATAGACAGCAAGAAAATACCTTTCTGACTAATACTAATATTGAAGATAACGAAGATATTAAACCTTTGTTAATTCAACGTGCGAGATTAGTAAGTGCAGCAGAAAATAAGTTAAAGGCTTTGCGGGAATTAATGGCAACAAGAGGTGAAACTACTCACACATTATTTTATTGCAGCGATGGTTCCCAAGAAGCGGAGGGACGAGCGAATTTACGGCAACTTAAGGAAGTTACTCGCATTTTGGGGGTAGAGTTGGGTTATAGAGTTAGTACTTATACCGCAGAAACTTCCTTGGTAGAAAGAGAAGCTTTAAGAAATCAATTTGAAAGCGGAGAATTACAAGGCTTAGTTGCAATTCGCTGTTTGGATGAAGGAGTAGATATTCCGGCAATTAAAACAGCTGTAATTTTGGCAAGTTCGAGCAACCCCCGACAATTTATTCAGCGACGGGGACGAGTTTTACGTCCTCATCCGGGTAAAGAGCGAGCAACTATATTTGACATGATTGTATTACCACCAGATTTAGATCGAAAGACTTTGGAGGTGGAACGTAACTTGCTTAGAAAAGAGTTACGACGGTTTGTCGAGTTTGCCGATTTAGCCGACAATGCTGGTGAAGCAAGGATGAAACTCTTGGATTTGCAAAAGCGGTATGGATTAATGGATGTTTAAAGTATTAAATATATTCAAATCTTTTCTACCCGCAATCCAAAATAAGTAAGTACCAGTTCATCGGTACCATTATTAACAACTTCATGAACCTCTCCCGCTTCCACAGCTATACAGCTACCGGGAAGCAAAGGATATTCCTTACCATCAACATGAATTAAACCCGAACCCGATTCTACAAAAAACACCTCACACATATCCAGATGAGCGTGTGCTGCTGCTGATTGTCCGGGAGCAAAACGTGCTTGAGAGAAATTAGTCAGGTGAGGTAAATCCCCAAATCGCAGCATTACCTTTTTCTTAATTTCAGGATTATGGGAAACGGCTTCTTCAGATAAATTGTTGAGAGAAGTAAATTTCATAGGAAAAGGTTAAAGGTCAAAGGTCAATATTAAATAACTCATAACTCATAACTTTTCCCCCCATCCCCCCATCTCCCCCTTCGGGTTCACCACTTCTCTCAACGGAGGGGACCTCCGCTTTCTTAGTGGATTCACCATCTTCCCATCCCCTCAATCCGGTCGTAAATCGTTCGATATTTCTATAATCCCCTTAGAACCGTCAATCCGTACTCGCTGACCGTCTTGCAATAACCAAGTAGCATTGTGTACGTCCATGACTGCGGGAATCCCGTACTCGCGAGCGATGATTGCGCCGTGACTGAGCCTACCGCCAGCTTCGGCAATCAGTCCCCCAGCCCTTGTCAATAAAGCAGCCCAGCCAGAATCTGTGTAGGGAACTACCAAAATTGTCTGCTTGTCTATATCTGGGATTACCTGTAAATTTCGTAACACTTTAACTCTGCCTTCAACTTGCCCGTGACTGGCTGGAATTCCGGTTAACATTCCATCCGCGACTAAGGAAGGACTGGAAACGAAAATGGATACGGGAGGTGCATTACCGTAAACTAACAACGGTGCGGGATTGAGTTGGCTATCTTCAGTAAATTGGTTTCTTCTAATTTGCACCAACGACCTTAAATAATCGATTAATTGATAATCCGAATCCCGAATAATTTTTTGCACCTCTTCAATTTCTAGAAAAAAGATGTCTCCGGGTTCCCCAACCAAACCGTTTTGCAACCAATTGCGTTCCAAAGCGATAAAAGACCAGCGTAACTGTGCTAATAACCGAGAATAAACTTCTGTAACTCGTCCTTTTAAATCTACACGACGCTGTACGAGTCCTCCTCGTTTGCGCTTGTTTGCAGGGGGTTGGTTTCCTTGCATTAACTGCACAAATAACAGCTTTACAGCTTCCGGTTCTTCTTTCCAGGTCGGAACCGCGATATCAGTTCCGACATCACTCAAGTAACCATAACGGTTAATAAAAGCTTCAAACTCTTCCAGAATTTTTTGTCCTGGTATGGAAACTGCTAAATCCTCGAACAGCGTTTCTGGGTCGAATTCCGGTAATATTGATTTGGTAGAGAAGGCTAATTCCCCAAGTTCTCGTAATGATGCAACTTCGGGAGCGACACTATTATCAATTTGACTATCTTTTGGTTTAAAAATCCCTTGTCTAATAGCAGCACTCAAAGGAGCCATAATACTGTAATAAGTAGCGCTGCGGAGTAATTCTAAAATATGTTCAATACGTTCTAAAAGCTGGGATTGATTAAGTTCGAGTAGCGATTGTTGTTTTAATTTGGTTAAAGCGGGTTGAAATCTTTTGCGGTAATCTCGTTTAAAATCTCTTGATAAACTTAATTCTCTTCCCAACAACCGTAGTAATCCGGGAAGATTTGACAGAGTAGAATTTATTGGTGGTTTACTCATTTTGGCTCCTCTAGTCAAAAATTCCAAACTTTCGGGGGGTAAACCCATCCGTCGGAAAATTTGTCCTAAAAGACTGGCATTAAAATAAGCTCTAGAAAAGTGCAGTGTCGCTGTTTCGTTAAAATCCAAACCGATCGCACGTTCGCCTAATACTACCGCAAAAATCCCTCCCCAAACGCCGCAGGTTAAGGGACGATTAATCGACCAAGTTAACGGGTGAATGATGCCGGGGATCACTTCAGCGGCGATTTTGCGCGTCCAAATCGGTAATAAAGTGGTGATGGGACGAACTTGTAATATCCACAAAGTTTGACCGTCATAACTCCATTCGATATCTTGAGGGATACCGTGATAATGCTGTTCGATTTGCCGAGTTAAATATGCGACTTGCTTAATTAGTACAGCGGGTACTTGTCCTTCACCTTCCAAATGTACGGAAGATAAATTTTCTGTTTTGACAACAAAAGCCCGATATTGTTCCGGTGTGTATCTCCCGGAAACTACTTGAGCAGCACTACCTGCTGTTGCTTCAATGACTACAGCATCGCTTTCTTGAGTAATTGGGTCGCGACTAAAAGCAACACCAGAAAAGACCCCTTGGACTTGTTGTTGAATCAACACAGCCATTGCAGCTTCTTTTAAATTGCGATCGCGACGATACTGAACTGCGGCTGGATGTTCGTAGGAAGCACGAACTGTATCAATAGCTTGTTGTAAACCTAATTTTGTAGTTACGTTCAAAACAGTTTCATACTGTCCTGCTGCGGAAGATTCTTCGGTATCTTCTCCTAAAGCTGAAGAACGTACTGCTAGGGGAGATAAATCTGATGGTTGAAGATAGTCTATCAACATTTGGGGTTCATCCATCGGAGTCAGCACCCAACCTTTAGGAACTGGATAACCAATACGCTTCATTTCTGAAGACCTAGCTGCTTTATTTCCGACAATTGCAGCATCCAATTCATCATCTAAAGAAAGAATTTTTTGTTCGCCGCGTAGTAATTGAAACATCGCCTGGGACTCTGGTTTGGCTTCGGATGCTTTTAAATCTAAATCATCGGGAATCTGTTGGTAAATCCAGCCAAGCAACATTGCTAAGACAATCGCTGCCAAAATTTGCGGGAAATCATCAAAATGCAGTATTGCTACAATTAGCGGAAATAAAACCAATACTCCATATTTTGCTAATTCCTTAGAACGCAAAAGCAGAAAGCTGATGCTACCAACTAAGAATACAAAAGCTGCTGCCATCGGGTCATGTACCGCGAACCCCCAGACAACGTTAGTAGTTCCAGCACCTTTTCCCATCAAGAATCGACCTATAACCAAGGCAATTAAAGCAATTAATTCCCAGTAGGAACCATTGCCAAAAAAAGCACGAGCCATTAGAACCGCGAGAACTCCCTTCAGAGCTTCCGATAGAACAGCGAGAACTCCTACCAAGGTTCCACCGTGGTAAAAAGCAGCACTAACACCGATATTACCAGTCCCGATTTCCGCCAACCGACGCTTTGCTAAAGCATTGGTAATCCAGGAAATGACTGGCAATCCTCCCAAGATGGGGCAGAAAATAAAAACAACTAAAGCACCCCAAAGTTCAAGCATATGATTGTTTGGTTTCTCTTCAATCTAAAATTCCTGTTTTAGATTTGGATAACGGACTAAGGGGCAATGATAGTATAATTTGTACCCCTTAGAATCCTACATAAGCTAAAAATGAATTGCTACTGATAAACAAGAATTCATAATTATTTTTGTGTTCCCACTCAAATTTCTACAAAGAAGTAAGTAAAAATTGAGTTGGTTTTACTCATCAGTAATACATTTAACCGCCATTATTCTGGAGGAGCTTCGTTTATTAGTTTACCGTGTAAGCCACCTGTAACGCCCAAAAGATCAGTAATGCGATTGAACCCAGAAGCAGAACGGTAGAAATAATTACAGCTTTAGGAGTATCCGCACCCTTAAACTTCATGATTCCTCGATTTAAGTCGGACATAACAAGTAATCCTCCCTTATTAATTTCAGCGAAACTATCCGCCTTGATTGTAGTGCGTTACTTGTTATATAAGCAGATATAAGTAAAACATTCTGATTACAATTTCCTTAAGAAAAGTAAACAAGATTGCCCTGGACTAAATTATTGGCGATCGCAACATCAGGAATTTGACAGGTCAAAGGTCAAAGGTCAAAGGTTAGTATAAAATAACTCCTAACT
>NZ_JAYGHM010000031.1:28593-33916 GCF_034931125.1 Rivularia sp. UHCC 0363
AACTCCCTAATATATTCTTCCAGGATGGGCTTTTGCCTGTCCTTTTTTGATTTTAAGCAGACTTAAATAAGTTAATATTGGTCGATGAGACATCTTACTAGGCATCATATTAATGTCTTGTGGGGGACGTATTCCTGGTTGTAAAAAGCTAAGAAATTTCAGAAAAGCTTGTCCTAAACACTTATTAAGATCGAGCCAAAGTGCATGATTAAAAAATTATTTCATCCTACTCCCCCAGTAAATGAACCCTACGAAGAAGATTTCTATCACCATCCGGGAACGCTACCGGGAACTCTTAATATTGATATCGACGCACCACAAACTAAGATTTCCCTAATTGATTACAATCAAAATAAAGTTATTTCTAAGAGAATTACTGTACCAGAAGATTGTGCTGCATACTTAGAAACTGAATCAGTTTCTTGGGTTGATGTTGCGGGTTTAGGTAACACAAGTATTTTGCAACGAATTGGCAAAGTTTTTGAACTGCATCCCTTGGTTTTGGAAGACGTGGTGAATGTTCCAGAACGTCCGAAAATAGAAAATTATGAAGACCAATTAGTAATAATTTCTCGGATGGTGATGCCGACAGCAAATAGTGATGGCTTTCACAGCGAACAGGTAAGCTTTGTTTTGGGAAAGAATTATCTGTTGACAGTCCAGGAAGAACCTAACTTTGATTGCTTTGACCCAGTACGCTTGAGAATTCGCAACAATAAAGGTATTATCCGCAAGCAGGGAGCCGATTATTTAACTTATACTCTTTTAGATGCAATCATTGATGGCTTTTTCCCCGTACTCGAAGATTATGGGGAACGCATTGAAGATTTAGAAGACGAAGTAATCGTAAATCCAACCCGAAAAACACTGCAAAAAATTTATCGAATTAGACGAGAATTGTTACAATTACGTCGTGCTATATGGCCCCAGCGTAGTGCCATCAATGCTTTAATTCGGGACAGTAACGAACTGATTGGTGAGGAGGTAAGAATTTATCTAAGAGATTGTTACGATCATGCGGTACAAGTTATGGATATGGTCGAAACTTACCGAGAACTTGCATCGGGGTTGATGGACGTATATCTTTCAGCAGTCAGCAATAAAATGAACGAAATAATGAAATTACTCACAGTATTTTCGTGGATTTTCTTACCATTAACTTTTATTGCTGGATTATACGGGATGAACTTTGAATATATGCCCGGTTTAAAAACACGCTGGGGTTTTTGGTTTTGCGTGGCTGTAATGCTCGCGATCGCTGGTGGTTTGTTATTGTTTTTCCGGTGGAGTGGTTGGCTCGAAAGCCCTGCCACTCTTAAAGATGTTCGAGGTGAGCGAAAATTTTAGGGGGTTACATTTAAATAAATGCAAGACACGACGAGTAATAATCCTAATCTACTTGTGCTAACGCTTTATATCATCGGCGTTAGTTATGTTTTCAACTTAATGGTTGAATCAATCGCAGATCAAATAAAATTTGCATTTGATAGCGCAACTGTTAATCAACAATTAAAAGAACAAGAACTCGATGATAAAGTGACTATCGCCTTCAAACTATCGCCTTCTTACGATATTGATGGTCTAAAGGACTTCTTACTTATCCTTAGCAATAAATCAGATAATGTTGCTGTATATGTTGACTGGGACAACTGTTCTTTTGTTGTAAAACACAAAAATGTATCGCGTCGAGTAATTCGCAAATCACCTAACTTATCTCGCGATTTAGCTGTACCGCAAACCCCTAGTCTGGTTGCTCCGACTCAAAACCTCGTGCAAAGTATTACTGCTGAAGACGTATTTGCGCGAGACCAAGAAACCGGAACATATGAAGCAAAAAAAGCTTTAGTTGATATAGCTGGACTCAAAAGTAGTCCTTTGAGAGCGCAAAGAAAGTTATACAAAAATTTTATCAGCAGAAGACAACAATTAGAATGTTCTCTTCAGTTGGCACTGAGATTTTCAGAACTTCCCGTAGGTTTAGTCCCCGGTCAAAATATTCCTCCCATGTCTATTATTACTTGTCCTTTTACAATTAGAAAACTACCTTGGACTTATGCTTTCCCTTGGAATAAAAAGAGAAAATCTTAACATCATACAAGTCTAAACTAGAATATTAAGAGAGAGTAGGCGAGGCGGTTGCAAATTAGTTTTTTGAAGCTAATTTGAGGAAAGTCCGGGCTTCCCAAAGACCAAACTTGCTGGGTAACGCCCAGTGCGTGCGAGCGTGAGGATAGTGCCACAGAAAAATACCGCCAATCGATTTTAGATTTTAAGGACACTGCGTTGCCGAGGTTCCCTCGGTTGTAGCAAGTGTCCGGAATTTTGGCTTTTGGATTCAATCTAAAATCCAAAATCGCAAATCCGGAATTGTTTGGTAAGGGTGCAAAGGTGAGGTAAGAGCTCACCAGCAGTATCGAGAGGTACTGGCTCGGTAAACCCCGGTTGGAAGCAAGGTGAGAGGAACTAAGGTTGGTCTTTTACCAGTTCCGTTTTTGAGAGCCGCTTGAGGCGTTTGGTAACAAGCGTCCCAGATAGATAACTGCCCTAGAAATGTAGAAAGTATCTTTTTACATGACTAGAACAGAACCCGGCTTATGTCCGACTCTCTCCCCCTTTTTTTTGAAGACAAGGGGATGGGAGGACAAGGGGATGGAGGGACAAGGGGATGGGGAGATGGGGAGATGGGGAGATAATTACCCATTACCCATTACCAATTACCAATTACCAATTACCCATCCCCCATGCCCAATTGATCATTGACAATTGATAATTGTAAATAATGTATGTGATTTATCCGCGTCGTCAACGACAACTTGAAAGTTTGCTCAAAAAGCTGGGTCTATCAGCAAAGGAACCTTTGAAATGGGAATTGCTGGACTTAGCGCTGACTCATCCGTCTATTTCTGAGTCGGCAAATTACGAACAACTTGAGTTTGTTGGAGATGCAGTGGTACGTCTGGTGGCTGCTCTGGTTCTGTGGGAAGATTTTCACGATCGCAAGGTCGGTGATTTTGCCGCAATTCGTTCTGTATTAGTTAGCGATCGCGTTCTTGCTCAATTAGCTAGTCATTACGGTTTGGAATTACATTTATTGGTTGCTAGTAGTGCTTATGGAGATAAAGCAGGACAAGAATCTAGACTTGCTGATGCTTTTGAAGCGGTTTTAGGTGCGCTTTATCTAAGTACCAATAATTTAGATCTGATTCGTCCTTGGTTAGATCCTCATTTCAAAAAACTTGCCACAGAAATCAGCTTAGACCCAGCGAGACAAAACTATAAAGCTGCTTTACAAGAATGGACTCAAGGACAATATAAAACTTTACCCGAATATCGCGTTACTCAACTCGCTTCACCTCAACACAATCAGGAACGCTTCATTGCTGAGGTTTGGCTGCACGATCAAAAATTAGGTGAAGGTAAAGGACGTTCGATTAAAGCTGCCGAGCAATCTGCTGCGAAAGTAGCTTTTTTTGCAATCGATCAAAGTAAAAATACTTGATTATCTACTGGACTCAAAGCATACAAGATAAAATTGGCTTGGTCAGTCATCTTGTATAACTAATGATTAATTCAATAAAAATTGCCGTAGTTGGAGTTGGACGTTGGGGAGTTCATTTACTCCGAAATTTTGCAGCACATCCTGCTGTTAAAGTTGTTGCGGTAGTAGACCCAAATCCAGAATGCTTAACGAAGGTGCAACGGCAACATAACTTAGATAAAGATGTTTTATTTACTACCGATTGGCAAGAATTACAGCAATTACCTGAATTAAATGCAGTAGTAATTGCTACTCCTGCCGTAACTCATTATTCCTTAATTGTGGACGCTTTAAATTGGGGTGTTCATGTTTTAGCAGAAAAACCTTTGACTCTCGATCCTGTAGAATGCCGTCAGCTATGCGATTTAGCAGAAAAACAGCAGTTGATTCTCATGGTAGATCACACCTATTTATTTCATCCAGCAGTAGAAAAAGGGCAAGCATTATTGCAAGCGGGTGCTGTGGGAGATTTACGCTACGGTTACGCAACACGCACCCATTTGGGTCCAGTGCGTCAAGATGTTGATTCGCTATGGGATTTAGCCATTCATGATATTGCAATTTTCAATAGTTGGTTGGGAGAATTGCCTATTCTCGCTCAAGCAACAGGTAAAGTTTGGTTACAACAAGAATCGGTTTCCTCCCTCTCCGATCTAGTCTGGGTAACATTAACATACCCATGTAGTTTCCAAGCATTGATTCATCTGTGCTGGCTCAATCCAGATAAACAGCGACGTTTGGGAGTTGTAGGTAGTCGCGGTAGCTTGATTTTTGACGAAATGTTAACTGATGCACCTTTGACACTGATGCAAGGGGAATTTGAGCGTCAACAAAATAGCTTTATCCCCGTCAATCAACAGCGAAAAGTAGTAGAAATTGAAAAAGGGGAACCGTTACAGCGAGTTTGCAACACCTTTATTGAATGTATCGTTAAAAATACTCCTTCAACGCTATCATCAGGTCGTGTCGGTACCGAGTTAGTACAGATTCTTAGCGCTCTTACCGAATCTCTGGAAGCAGGGGGGAAACTCATATCTTGTACCTACACCCAATCATCAAATTAAAACCTAACTTGTTTCTGTAAAAATAATCTTAAGTAATATATAAATGAGCAATTACGATTAAATCTAATTATGAATCGTCCCCGGATTCTTCAACCCAACCAAACCTACACCTTTAGTAAATATTTTGAGTTATCTTTCTCCCTAGAAGACATTCTGACCGAACTTGGATGTAGTTACAATCGGGAAAGGTTGCAATTACCAACTGTTGATATTTCCGAAAACGCGATCGCACCCCTAACTTCTATAATTAATCGCAATCTCAAGCGGGTGAAATTAGTTAGTGAGGATGCTCGCAAACAAGCAATTATTGCTCCCATTCTCCTAGAAATATGTGAAATTACCCAAACTCAATTAAATATTGAATACCCAATTAATATTAACGAACGATTGCAAGGTCGTTTAGATTATTACATTGGTCAAGGTAAGGAACTATTAGTCATAGAAGCAAAACAAGCTGATTTAAATCGGGGATTCACTCAGCTTGCGGTTGAATTAATTGCTTTAGACCAATGGACGCAATCGGAAATACCAATTTTATACGGAGTAGTAACTACGGGAGAAGATTGGCGATTTGGTAGTTATAATCGTCAAAGTCAAGAAATTACTGAAGATTTGAAGCTATATCGAGTACCTGAAGAAATGACTATATTAGTAAATATTTTGGTAGGAATATTAAGTTAAATTCTTCACCGAGTAAAATTTTAAGGTCTGAGCAAGACGG
>NZ_JAYGHM010000031.1:34055-52245 GCF_034931125.1 Rivularia sp. UHCC 0363
CTGCCCTTGCATTAACAATATAAAATTCATTTTATATGTTGTTTTCTACCTGGAAAAATTTGCATCCCAGTCATTTCTAACTCGAATTGCCCTATAAAGTAACTTGTGGTAATTTCTTATTCTCGCTCATCTGCTTTCCAGAATCGATTTTAGTAGAGGTTACAAATGGATGTTCGCTATCAATCAAAGGTAAAGTAATTTTTACAGTTGTACCTTGATTCATTCCCGGACTTTCAAGATTTATCGTCCCTCCCATTAATTCGATTAAGTTGCGCGAAATTGCTAGTCCTAATCCCGTACCGTTGTACTGTCGTGTATTGTTACCATCCACCATCACGAAGGGACGAAACAGTTTTTGCTGCTGTTCGCTATCGATCCCTATACCCGTGTCAATAACTGCAACACTCACCCAGTATTTACTATTATGTTCTTGAATCTCTGTGGTTATAGTAATGCTTCCCGTATCGGTAAACTTTGTTGCGTTACCAATTACGTTGATTAATACTTGCTTAAATTTAGCGATATCCGCATTAACTCGAATTTGCTCGTTCAATGCGGGAGCATTTAACTGCAAACCCTTTTGCTGAATATTGATCGATTGTTGAATAATTACGTCGTCGATCGCTTTGCACAGGTCGATTGGTTTGATTACAACAGAAAGCTTACCCGCTTCTATTTTAGAAATATCAAGTAAATCGTTAATAATACCCAACAGATGAATTGCGGTTTCATCAGCACGTTTGAGAAACTCTTTTTCCTCTTCTCTATCGTCGCACAAATCATCTCGAACCAAGCGTATGGAGTTAATGATCACGTTTAAGGGGTTCCTCAACTCATGAGAAGTTGTAGCCAAAAAGTGACTTTTGCTTTGATTGGCGGTTTTTGCGTCTTTCCAAGCAATCTCTAACTCTTCAGCCCATGCTTTGAGTCTTTCAACCATCTGGTCTAATGCTTGCGCTAGTTGATTAAATTCCCGAATATTGAAATTATGGGGAACTGGGGAAGAAGTATGGTGAGAATGAAGATTCAGAGCATAATCGCGTAGCTGTTCTACAGGACGCGCTAAATAACGAGCCACATACAGCGATGCTAATAAAGTCGCACCAATCAACCCAATTGTCAAAACAAACAGAATTAGCTTGATTTCCTTCAAACCATACAAAGCATTATCCAAACTGGTAACAGCTAAAATTATCCATTTTTGCTCACCATTGTCAACTGGGCTGTTAATAGCTGTATATCCAGCAAGTAGTTGTTCTCCTTGTTTTTCAAAGAATAAATTTACAGAATCTTTGCGTCCGGATACCGCATTTTTTACGATCTTTTGTAGTTCTTTACCATCTGCGTGTTCCGCAATATTTGTACCTACCCGTTGAAAAATTGGGTGTGCCAAAATTGTGCCGTTTTCGGCAATTACAACTGTAGAACCTGTTAAAAAACTTGGATTATTTCTAATTTCTTCGTGCAGTATTTGCGACTGCATACTTAAGGTATAACGTAATTTACCTTGAGTATCGTAAACAGGAGAAGACGAGTTAAGCTCTAACTTTAAAGACCGATCAACACTATTTATCTGCAAATTTTTCGGTAAAATAGGTTCAATTTTAACTTTCTTTTGATCGAATGATGAATCATTCAAACTAATTACTTTTTCCCCACAATTTCCAGCAATAACTTTACCGCTGTAAGGATTTGTCAATAGAATGCATTTTATTTGTCGGGGCAATTCTTGGGATAGCTGAGTTACAAATTGTTTGACTAACTCAGGCTGACCCGATTGCAAAACCGTTGTTTGGGATGCAATTAGTAAGTTGCTTCGGAGCAGATCGATCGTATTTACAATATTTTCTCCTTTGACAATGGCGCTTTCGGTCAAATTCTGACGCGCACTTTCTATTAAGGTAGAACGTGCTTTTTTATAGACGACAAATTCACCTATCAATAAGATTGGTACTGATAACAGTAATATCTTTGATACTAAAATTCGGCGAAATGATGATTGACGAAGATTCTCCATTGGCATTCTCTGATAAGCATCTGCGAACCAAAACAGCAAAATAAAACTTATTTAACAAGACAATCTACTTCTATTATTAAGTTTACTAATCCCAATAATCAAGTTATTAAATTGCTGCAAACTAAAAAGAAGCGGTAGATACAAACTTTTATCATAAAAATACAGTTTTTTAGATTTTGGTTATTGATAATTGTTTGTTAAAAAGTAAATACCGATTCGATAGGTCTTTTACAACTTTCAACCACAATCTCTATGTATTGGTATTAGCAGCCCTAAAATATCAATATCCCTAATATCTATAAATTTGATGACACAGCGATCGCGACCTTACACCACAGTGGTTTTAGCAATGAGTGCGGATGGTAAGATAGCAGACGTTTCCCGTTCAAGTGCTAGATTCGGATCGATTACCGATAAAGCACATCTAGAAACGCAAGTTGCCGCGAGGGATGCTGTTTTATTCGGTGCTGAGACTTTACGTGCTTACGGTACGACTCTAACTGTATCGCATCCTGAATTATTAAAACATCGAAAACACAATGGTAAGCCACCCCAGCCCATTCATATAGTTATTTCTAATTCCGGTAAGTTTAATCCAGATCTACGCTTCTTTCAACAGCCAGTTGAACGCTGGTTAGTTTCAACTGCTACAGGAGCGAAGTTTTGGCGATCGAGACCGGAATTTAAACGTATATTGGTATTTGAAACACCCGCAGCAACAGTTGACATTCGTGCAGCCCTGCAACACCTAACTATTTTGGGTATAGCACAGTTAGGGGTTTTAGGTGGCGGAACACTGGTAGGGAATCTTTTTAAATTAAATCTTGTTGACGAAATTTGGCTGACTGTCTGTCCTTTAATTTTGGGTGGTGAAGATGCTCCTACACCAGTGGGAGGTTCGGGATTTTTAGCCCAAGTGGCTCCAAAATTACAGTTGATGGAAGTTCGTACCGAAAACCAAGAAGTATTTCTTCATTATTGCCTGCAACAATTCCCAGATTAGATTACGCTTAATAAAGCTTTTGCTAAGTTTTGTGTATTCGACGACCATGGTGGAAAAAATTAAGCCTAGTTATTCTTTCATTTGGATTAACAGTGTTGCCGAAGTACCCTCCGTTGCTTGGAATGCTTTGGCTATACCGCTTCAGACTCCTTTTTTTGAGTGGGATTGGTTGAACAATCTCGAAGCTTCTCAGAGCGCTACTGCACAAAGTGGTTGGTTGCCCAATCACCTCACACTGTGGCGAGATAGAACACCGATCGCTATTGCTCCACTCTATATCAAAGGGCATAGCTATGGAGAGTTTGTCTTTGACCATCAGTGGGCAGATTTAGCTCATCGTATTGGGGTGCAGTATTACCCCAAAATGCTCGGTATGTCGCCCTTTACCCCAGCAGAAGGTTATCGATTTTTAATCGCACCGGGAGAAGATGAGGACGAAATAACTTCCTTATTAATCCGTGAAATAGATTCTTTCTGTAAAAAGCAGCGGATTAGCGGCTGCAACTTTTTGTATGTAGACGACCATTTTCGTCAACTTTTGGAACGTCAGGGTTTTACAGCTTGGCTGCACCACAACTATGTCTGGCAAAATCAAGATTTCACCAATTTTGATGACTACCTAAGTGTATTTAATGCCAATCAGCGTCGTAACATCAAACGCGAACGAAAAGCCGTTACCAAAGCTGGTTTGGAATTAAAACCATTCACTGGTGATGAGATTCCTCAAGATTTGTTCGGTTTGATGTACGATTTTTACGCCGATACCTGCGACAAATTCGGTTGGTGGGGTAGTAAATATCTCACAAAACGATTTTTTGAATCGCTATACGAAAACTATCGCGATCGCGTCGTGTTTTTTGCAGCCTACAGCGAACAAGATAACAGTCAACCCGTAGGAATGTCTTTTTGTTTATATAAAGGCGATAAAATGTATGGGCGTTATTGGGGTAGTTTTCAGCAAATAGATTGTTTGCATTTTGACGCTTGTTATTACTCACCCATTGAATGGGCAATTAAAAATAATATCCAAGTCTTTGACCCAGGTGCTGGTGGAAGACACAAAAAACGTCGCGGTTTCCCTGCTACTCCAAACTACAGCCTGCACCGCTTCTACAACAACCGTTTGGGAGAAATACTCTGCCGCTATATCGGCGAAGTAAATCAATTAGAACAACAGGAAATTGAAGCAATAAATGAGGAGATTCCTTTTGTAGTTAAGAATGAGGAGTTATGAGTTAGGAGTTAGGAGTTTAAATTTTCCCTATGCCCAATTCCCTTAAAAAAAGCCAGAGAAAGAATTACACTTATTTCTAAGTGTGTGATAACCCGTGAGACAGGAATTTTTTTAAGTAACTATGAATCTACGTGATAATTTAACAGTAATTGATGACAAGCTTTCTCAACGACATATTGATTTAGATCCTGCTGGATATTTTATTATTTATATTGATCGCGAAGAAGGACTTATTTTCGCCAAACATTTTACCAACATCATTGATGAGCGAGGTTTAGCCGTCGATCCAGAAACAGGAAAGGTAATTCCCGCTAAAGGAAAAGTAGAACGAACCCACACAACGTTATATTCTGGCAGAACGGCAAAAGAATTATCTGTAAAAATTTTTGAGGAAACTCAGCCCTGTCCGATAACCATGTTTGACCACGCTGCTTATCTAGGTCGAGAATTTGTCCGTGCCGAGATTGCTTTGGTGACAGGGCAAGAGTATGTTCAAGATTAGGATTTAGGCATGGGGGATGTGGAGATGGGGAGTGGGGGATGGGGAGATGGGAGATAGATTTTTAATCCAAAATCCAAAATCCAAAATCCCATAACTCCTAACTCCTAACTCCTAACTCCTAACTATTCCTTATTCCCTTCCGATGATGGTTGGAAAACTAAATAGATATAGTATGTTGCCATCGGAATTACGGTAGCTGCAATGAGTAATCCGACTACCCAAGCGGTCGCGTTTCCTCGATCGGTTTCTTCGGCTTTGGTGAAGGTTCCTTCTACCTGTACATCGTCAGTCACTTCTGGAGGTCCCGGATCTGGTTCCCCCGAAAGTACGGTAACAAGACGAGATTGTGCGTCTAATAATGCTTGATTATATTTGTTACCCTTACGCAACGGCACTAAAACGGTTTCTGATGCTACACTTTGGGCGATATCATCAGACATAATAGATTTGACTCGATCGCCGGTAATAATGGCGGTTCCGTTGGTTACGGAGTCAATTGTTAACAAAGTTTGATTTGCTTGTGCTTCTTTTGTTGGAAACCATTTTTCAAATAGGGCTTTGGTAAAACTCTCAGGAGTTTCCCCATAATCTAAACGACGAATAGTTACTATTCTGACTTCGTTTCCGGTCTGCTTAGCCAATTCATCGAAGGCAGTACTGATTTTACCTTCATTAAAACGGCTGATTAAATCTGCTTCATCTACAATCCAAGTATCTGAAGTCAGGTTTGGTATGTTGTATACACCCGTGGCTAAAGCGGGTACCGTAAACACAGAAGAAACGAATATCATTATCGCTAGCGATAGAATCAGCTTCGCGATATTTTTTTGCCAACTCAAGAAGTGGTTGAGGAGCTGTTTCATAGCAGAAAACCACCATACGACTTTTCACCAAAAATACTACATAAGTACGATCAAAGTCTCGTTTTTAGCAAGGTTTTCTAGGTCAACGCTCTTACTAAGTTTTATACTAATCGTAACAATCGGATAAATCGGAATGATTCCTGTTTTCAATTATCTCATTTAAATAGCTTGGGAATAAAAAATATAAATCGCGATCGCAAAAGCATTTAATGTATAAAAAAATAAGTTATTTGTTGTACCTAATTCTATTCTCGTGTATTAATATCTTTGGACTACATTTGGAAATTATATTATTCAGATGAATTATCTAATTGCAGTTTATTCAAACCGAATACAAGGGGAAGGAGCTTATACTGCTCTAGAAAAAGCAGGTTTACCCACCAAACAAATTAGTATCTTGGGTGATGGTTACAAAAATGCCGATGAATATGGACTAATTAACCCAAAGAAACAAGCAAAAAACAACGTACAGCGTCTTAATTACTGGCTTATTGCTTTCGGATTTGCTGCTGGTTATGGTTTCAATATGTTGACAAATATCGAAATAATTCCCAATGTTGGTGTTTTGAATCCAGTTATCGGGGGCTTATTAGGAGCGGCTTCCGGTATATTAGGTGCTTTTTTTGTCGGTAATAGTGTAGGACTGACAGTAGGGAGTGGAGATGCTTTACTTTATCGCGATCGCTTGAATGCTGGGAAGTATTTGATTCTATTTGAAGGTACCGAAGCATTAGTTAAAGAAGCAACTAATATATTACGTTCTTTTGACCCTGAGAATATTCAAGGTTACGCGGAAATGTAAAAATACACTAAATATTATAATCATAAGATTTTTATTTACATACTAAATATTAGGTATTGTAGGGTGTTAAGTGCCGCAGTTCTTAACGCACCACATTCCCGCTCGGTTACATTTCATTCAAAAAAATAATCTAAACCTTGCTAAAATATTTTCAACTGTCTGCGGCAAGATATTATTTAATTCTTTACTATCTTTGAATTGCATTATTTGGGTTGTACTTAAATCAAAGGGAAACTCTCCATTCTTATCCTCACGCTGCATTTGTGCTAGCAATATTTGTTCGGTACGTTTGCTTTGAATCGCGTAACCGAGTTCAATACAGGTATTAGTACTAGGAAGCAACAAAGGTTTTTCCTTACCGCTATCAATTATGGAAATGGGTGTCGCATCTGCAATAAACAACAGACTCCTACGAATTTTTCGCATCATACTGCTTCCTAACCGCATCGGTGCATCTTTGGGACGAATTGACTCGATCAGCTTCAGGGGAAGTCGCGATCGCAAATTTAATTTATCTAAACTATCAAGCAATCCCTCCCGTAAAGCATCGCTAGCTTCGGGATACTCATTCTGGTAACTTAAAAAAATCGTTGGTTCCAATTGAGCTAGTAAAGCTTGCTTGGTGAAATAAATCTCATGGCTAATTAGATCGATGTTGGCTACACAATAACCACCACTACCTTCAACATAAAATTCTATCTCGTCCCCTTCCAGATAGCGGCGAAACCAAGTTGAATTTTTTACTTCGTCGCTATCTTCTAAAAAATCTGCTCTTAAAGCCGACTTCAACAGACTTTTTTTACTGATACGAATGTCTGGTGAACGTTTTTCCAATTCTGGAATCGGCTCATACTTTTCGATATACCACGCTCTCAGAGCAATAATCGACATAATTAGAAGCTATTTGTGTAATTATCTCAAATATTCAACTTTCAACAAGCTTACACCGAAGTGTAGTCCTCACAACATCATCCAAATGTAGTATAAATATCAACATTCTATATAAGAAAGTAGCTTAAACTTTCATTAAACTAATGCCTCAAGATAGTTGCGTCTGCTCTAAAATATTACTAATTGCCTGCATTTCATTTTCCTGCCTCTATTCATTTATTTAGTACAATTATACTATATAAATCCAAAATTGATCGTTGATAATTGATAATTATTTAGTGTTAAACTTCCGCTTCCAAGATTTCCTTTGCCTGTAAGATATTCGAGTAATGTTCTTCTGTAACGGTCGGATAATTTAATTTAAGTTCTTTTAACTTAGAACAAATAATATTCGCTACCACCATACGAGTAAACCACTTGTGGTCGGCAGGAATAATGTACCAAGGAGCCAATTCAGAGCTAGTGTGACGAAAAACATCTTCGTAAGCATTCATATAGTCATCCCAATGAGCGCGTTCTTGGACATCACTCGTTGAGAACTTCCAGTTTTTTTCCGGTAATTCTATGCGTTCCATAAAGCGTTTTTTCTGTTCTTCCTTTGATACATTAAGAAAAAACTTAATCACGATGATTCCATTGTTTACCAAATATTTCTCAAAATTATTTATCTCTTCAAAACGCTGTTTCCAGATATGATTACCCATTACAGATTTGGGTAATTGTTGCTTTTCAAGTAACTCTGGATGCACCCGTGCGATCAAAACTTCTTCATAATATGAACGATTAAAAATACCGATTCGTCCTCTTTCCGGTAAAGCTTTCACACTACGCCATAAATAATCATGGTCTAATTCTTCTGAAGATGGTTGTTTAAAACTAAATACCTGACAACCTTGAGGATTGATACCAGACATAACGTGTTTAATTGTACTATCTTTACCGGCAGCATCCATTGCTTGAAAGATAATTAATAGAGCGTAAGTATTTTGAGCATACAGAACATTTTGGTATTTCGCCAATCGTTCAATATCCTTTTCTAGTTTTATTTTTGCATCACCTTTATCATGAAAATCAGTAGTAAAAGTCGTATCGTAATCTTTTTTTAAAGAAATCTTTGCACCAGGTCGAACAATAAAAGCATCATGATTCATAACTTGGAATTGGTAATTGGTAATTGGATAAATATATTTAAACTTTAAATTTTATATTAGTAACGGATCGCTCATGATTTATAATTCATAACTCTTAACTCCTAACTCCTAATACCATTTCTTTATAAGATGCGCCGAATTGAGCAACGCGAAGGTGGGCTTTGTTTATGTAGCCCCACTCTTCCAGAGTGAGGGCGATTTGGCGCGACCTCATATAGAATTGGTATAAGTTCCAACTCCAAAATCCATTGACGCGAAAGCGTCTTCCCGTAGGGTAATCCAAAATCCAAAATTGATTTACCAGTCATCATCTAAATTTCGCTTATTAATAGGACGCATTGCTTCTCTACCTAAGAGAAACATTCCCGCGACTCCCAAACAAACGAACCAAATATACTCACCCCAATATGTACCAATTTGTTGAGTTGGACTCATTTCTGGGTGTAGCGTAGTTAAGAAAAGCGCCAGAATAAGTATTGTTAAAGAACTGAACCCGACAAAACTTAAAGCAATCCGCATCCGAAAAGGACGCAACTCCCAATCGTTAATTTTACTTAAGTCTATTTCTGCTAATACTTCGAGCGAATCTTCCGCAATATCGTTCGCTTCTTGCAAATTTTCGCTTAACTTGGACGGTAAAATTGGTACTAATGCTGCAACAGTTGGACGACGCAGAAAAGCTTCGGTATTTCGCAATATTTTAAAAGGTTTGCGAGGATAATCTGGATCGGCAAATTCTAATTCTTCGGTAGTTTTTTCAACCGGGACTTCGCGCTCAAAATCCATATTTAGCCTCGCTGAAAATTATGCTGAAAATTATCGCCTTGCTAATTCTATTTTTAGCTTATTTTACTAAAAGTTGTCGGAATAAATGTAATACAGGTCAAAGGTTAGAGGTCAAAGTTGATGCCATTTTGGATTATGAATTGGTAATATATCTAAATAATAATGTAGAGACGTTGCATTGCAACGTCTCGCGATGTTTTAATTTATATCGAGCAGATAAAGGTAATTAAGAGGAAATTGTTTGCTGTAAATCCTTAAGTCGTGCCATTACTTCTTGAGAATGAACTATTGGATTTACTTTTACAAAGGTTTCTCGTAAAACCCCGTCGGGGTCAATAATAAAACTGTGACGCATAGAAAAAAAGTTCATCCAAGAACCGTAACTTTTACTTACCTTTCCAGTTGTATCGGCTAGCAAAGGAAACTTTAAACCTTCAGAATCGCAAAATTCGGCGTGAGAATCAATATCATCCGCACTCACACCAATTATTTCGGTATTGTTTTCTAAGTATTTTGGTAAGTCTTCTTGAAAACGACGCGCTTCTATAGTGCAACCGGAGGTAAAATCCTTGGGATAAAAGTAAAGTACTACCCATTTCCCGCGATAGTCGGAAAGAGAGATTTCTCCATCCCCGGTGTTAGTTGGTAAGGTAAATTCTGGTGCGGGTTGATTGAGTGACGGAAGCGTACCACCCATTGCATTCGCAGCAGGAGTAAAATTCAACCATCCCAAAAATACAAAACAACTGGCAAATAATACGCTGAAAAAATTGCGGCGGCTCATGTGTATGTATAGTACGAATAACTACTTAAATTAAGTTTACAATTATTCGTAGAGTAGCTGCATTTAGATTTAATAATTGATTAGGATGAAAAATTAGTACAAATTTTGTGTCGTCACACAGCTAAATTAGTGCGATAGGAACTCTTGTGGGATACGCTTGAGATCCGTCCTTATCAGCGAGCTAGAAGCTTGCACTACAACAAAATCTATTCCACCAATTTAGTTGTGCGCGGCACTACTTTTGCAGTCTATTTGATCTACATTTCTAAGCCTCTTCACTAGATGGTTTTGGTTGAGTATGAGTTTCTACGGATTCCAAATACTGGCTATCCAACAGAAACGAGCCATTAGCGAAACGGATACCCCAGTATCCTCCGGGACGACGGTCAAGAACAATACCTTCTTCTCCTACATGAATGATATCAGGAGGACGCAGCATGGGCATGGGCTCAGCAGTTTTGATATAAAGTGGTAGCGCTACCACGCGGACTTTACTACCAATAGCGAATTCTTGAGACATAGTAGATTGAGAATAGGGAATTTATTACTAAACAGTTTAAATCGAATGTTTTATCTTGTCTCAAATCTTCAGAATTTCGGTAAAACAGGCTTTTGAGTGTGAGTATGCTTTCAAAATTCTGCTTGGAGTTTTATAGTACGGAGAAAGCAGTAAAAATAAGATTATTTTTGTTTATGATTTTTGATAGCTTGTATCTTGTTTACGGATTGCTGGCTGTTATTTTAGTTTTCGGTGGAATAATTGCCTGTTTGCGTTTTCTCTTCGCGACAATTTATGCTACCGGAAATTCCAAAGATATGATGCTTTTAGAATTGATGGAAGGAGCAGGTATTCCTAACTGGCAAACTTTACAGCAAAAATCGGGTGTCAGCAGCATTGTAATTTGGTTCCTGCGCGACGGACAAGGAGATGCAGTTAAGTTAAGTGAATTAGCGGATGTTGCAAAAAGTCTTTCATTACCTTTACCAGTTTTTTTACAAAAGATGGACTTGATCGATTAAGAAAGATGGGTTAGAGGTGATGGGAAGAACATAATTCCTAACTTCTCATTCCTCATTCCTAACTATTTCTTTTTCATCCTAAAATATATGTAAAAGTTATATAAGCAGGAATGGCCGCAATTGTCACAAGCATTATGTTGGTGCGTGACACCACAACCTCATTATTACGTTAAAAATTAGTCAAAGTGTCACAGCAACGGCAATAATAGGGGATATTATCTACGCCCCCTCAACCGCCTCCCCTACAAGAAATATGCCTTTTCGCTAAGTCCTGATAAGGTTATCTTGTTCGTCTGTTTCAATAAATTTAATAAACATATATATCGGTGAAATTAATTATATGCCGTACAGTCAATTTACTATAGAGGAAATTAAAACAAACTTTGGTATTACTATTTCTGAAAAATTTGGTATTTTTGCTGATGTCCCAGAAATAGAATACAGCAATTTTTTAGCCCAATCTTTTCAAGAATATCTTCCTTTAGCATTGGCAATCAATACGGAAAAAGCACGTTCCGAACTAATTATAATGCCAATATTGGTAGAAATAAAAAAACAATTATCTTCGCAAATAAGTATCTTTTCTGGGAAAGAGTTTAGTGTTGAACCAACTCAAGGTTTAAATGGTTTTTGCGATTTTTTAATTAGTCTTTCTCCAGAACAATTAGTTATAGAAGCACCTGTAGTAACCTTAGTAGAAGCAAAAAACGACAATATCCAATCTGGACTCGGACAATGTATGGCAGAAATGATCGCTGCTCAAATATTTAACCAAAGAAAAGGTAAAGAAATTTCTACCATTTATGGTGTCGTAACGACTGGAACAAATTGGAAATTTTTAGCGCTTAAAGGTCAAGTTATAGAAATAGATTTGAATGAATATTTTATCAGTCAATTAGGTAAGATTTTGGGAATTTTGAGAAGTTTAATTTAATTTTTACCCGGCGGTTGAAATCGCGTCTACATAACGCCTAGCTCCGCTAACGGCAGTCCCCTCAACGGAGAGAACCTCCGCACAGGGCTGCTCTCACCACCTGCGTGGACTAATAATAAAATTAAATTTTACAACCCGCGCAGGCGGGTTTTGCCTCTGTAGCTGCGGTTTCAACCGCCAAATAATTTTGACTTTCCTATGGCACTTGCCAAATTCTTTGATGATAGCTATCGATATCTGCGTAAGGGTCTACGGGTGAGTGTGAATGGTCGTGATGATGGTGGTGAGGGTCATCGTGAGAATGTCCGTGTCCGCTATTATCCGATACAGCGGCAGTGCGAAATTTACACATTTCACAATTCATCTTCACTTCTCCGAGTTGAGTTTCTATTTCTCGCTCCCGTAGTACTGTTAATAATTCTGGCTGCAAACCAATTTCTGGTAAAGCACTAATGGAAATATCCGGATATTGCTCTTGCTGTTGGGCTGTAATGTTGAAGATTTTTTTCATTAGAGTACCCATAAACAGGAAGTATGGCAACACAATGATCCGTTTGGGTTGATATAAACGAGCGCGTTGGAAGCCTTCTTCTAATCTAGGGTGCGTAATGCCGATAAAGCAGGTTTCAACGGTGGAATAGCCGCTACCTTCCCAAATAATTCGAGCTAATTTGAATATATCACCGTTTGCGTCGGGGTCGCTCGAACCTCTACCGACAAACAAAAGTACAGTATCTTGACGGGAAATTTGTTGGGGATTGTGTTCGGGTTTGTCGAGTTCGGCTAGGCGATCGCGCCACAGTTCGACCAGTGCGGGTGTAATTCCGAAATGCCTGCCGTAATGGAATTTTAATTCGGGATATCTAACTCTAGCTCGGTCTAATTCGTTGGTAACATCAAATTTGTTATGCCGTGCGGCAAAAAGTAAAATTGGTAACGCGGAAAGTTCCGTGTAACCGTTTTTGACGCATTCATCCACACCTTCTTGAATTGTGGGACCAGTTAATTCCAAAAAACAAGGTAATACCGGACGAGAATTGTCTAAAGCTTGGTAAGCGCTAGCAAAATCTAATAAAGCCTGTTTCCCTTGTTCGTCTCTTGTACCATGTCCAATCATCAGCAAAGGACGCTTCATTGGTAAAGGAGGTAATTGCAGATTTTGTAGATTCAGGTATTCCAGTTGGTTTAAATTCGAGTTATCGATAATTTGCATTGTTTTTACAAAGCCCCTTTCCCGTGCGACGCAGGAAATAAAGTGAGCGAGCGACAAATAGGTGTTCTGGCTTGGGCAATTTTGGATTTTGGATTGCGGATTTTGGATTATTATCAATCTAAAATCTAAAATCTAAAATCTAAAATCTAAAATCCCTTTACAGTTGCGGCACAGCCCCGGAATTACACCGGAGTTTCCCTATTTTGTTACGGTTCACGTTTGCTTAATTATCTTAGCGGAATCTGTAGCAGTTACGATATGCAGGGGGAGGGGAAAGGGAGATGGGGGGACAAGGGGAAAGATATATTAATTGGTTACTGCTTAGTGATCAATTAACTACTGGTAGCTGTTGATTTTGCGTATAATTTGGAAATATTTGACTGATTTTTGCTTGTTCTAAGTTCATGTGACGCTGTAAAACGGTAGCAATTACGTCTCTAAAGTCAGTTGTTACGACTAAATCTCTTCCTTCGTGGAGTTGATTATTAGATAAACCGGGGAAGGTACCGTAAACTTGACCGCCGCGAATGTTACCTCCTAATAACCACATCACGTTACCGTGTCCGTGGTCGGTTCCACCATTACCGTTTTCTTTGACTGTACGACCAAATTCGGATATTACGATTATGTTCGTATTTTTGTATACCTCTCCTAATTCTTTCTGTAAAATCGCTAAACCGTCGCCTAATCCTTGCAAGCGCTGAGCTAGTTGTCCTTTGGAATTGCCTTGATTGATGTGAGTATCCCAACCACCTAAAGCTAGAAATGCCAGTTCAATTCTAGAATCGCGCACCATTAACCTTGCTAAACGTTGGGCATCTTTGGCGAAACCTTTAGGTAGAGGTGCGCCGTTATTCGCCATTTGCATCTCCACATCGGATTCCATTAAGGCTGCACGGGCTTGACGTGCTTCGCGATATGTTTTACTCAGAGCATCATTACCGCTGTATAATTTATCGAAAGCTGTTGCTAACTGGGGATTATCTATAGGCAAGCGTTGAGTAATGCTACCAGTGGGGATAGTTGCTACAGGAGCATTTCCAGCTAAAATTCGAGGAATATCATAACCGACGTTTACAGCTTGGATCGGATTATTTTCTACGGTCATTAAAGTTAAAAGACGATTCATCCAACCATCTTTAGTATTTTTACCTGGAGTACCAGTTTCCATGTATTCTTGAGCGTCAAAATGGGAACGGGTAGATTCTGGGGAACCGCAAGCGTGAACGAATGCCAAATTTTTCTGCTTCCACAAAGGCATTAAAGCTGTAAGACTAGGATGCAGTCCAAATTTTCCATCCAAATCTAATACACCACCTGGTTTATCTGGTTGAGGAATGGCAATTCTCTGTCTGGCTTGATAGTAAGCGGTTTCGGTATAAGGTACCACTACATTAAGTCCATCAACTGCACCGCGCAGAAAAATCACTATCAAACGTTTCGAGTTGGGATTAGCTGCAATACTTCTACTAACCAAAGCATTAGTCGCGATCGCCGCAATTAAACTTGAAGCAGAAATACCGGCTTGTTGGATAAATTTACGGCGTTTCATGGCGAAAGGGAGGGGGAGAAAAGAGGACAAGGAGATGGGGGGATGGGGAGATGGGGGGATGGGGGGACAAGGGGAAGAATAATTCACTTGCTACTCCCCATTTACAATTACCAATTACCAATTACCAATTACCAATTACCAATCTAAAATTTATTAACTGTTTATCGATACATAAATTCTGGACTACCTAAAATAATCACAGCGCGTTGTTTTGGGTGACTGCTGTTTAAGACTTCTTGAGTTTTGGCAGAAAAGTTGTTACCGAGGATGTTTGCTAATTTGGTGTCATCTATGACTGTATTTGCACGAGGGGCTTGGTTTTTATTGTTTTGGTTTTTTAATCCTCCCGTGCCGATTGTGGTGGCAAAACTTAAGCGCCAATTCATCCCATTGGGATTTAACCAAGCTTCTTGAGTGTTTTTATATCCATCTGGGCTGGGATTACCGTATAAAGGCATTCCCATTCTGTGCAGTATGCTGTTGATTCTGGGGAAATCGTTAATTGGTGTTTCGGTGGCTCTAAGGCTAGAAATTACGTATTGATACGGTGTTTTAAATTTTGTGCTGTAATATTTTGCATCCCAAAACTCGGAACTTTGAAACAGGGTTTCTAGTACGCTGCGAATATCGCCATCTGTTGTTAAAAAGCGTTTTGCTAATTTGTCTACTAACGATTTTGGTGGTTCGTCTGCGACAAAGTACTGAGCTAATTTGTAGCTGATGTGGCGGGCTGTCGCGGGATGTTTTACCAAGATATCTAGGGCTTGTTCACCTTCTGCGATCCCACTGCCTTTGATTTGTTGACCTAAGAAAATTTTATGAGTGGAATCGTGACGCTGGGAATTAAAGTAAAAATCGTAACCGTTTTCTAATTTTGGACCAGGACGACGAAAGCCCCAACCAGTAAATATTTTAGCTAAGGTAATCACATCTTCTTGAGTGTAGCCGCCATCAACGCCCAAAGTATGGAGTTCCATTAATTCGCGAGCGTAGTTTTCATTTAAGCCCTTGAATCTACCTTTGGGACGATTATTCGGGGCGGTATTTTGCCAGTTATCCAGATAAAACAACATTGCCGGATGACGAGCGGTTGCACCTAATAAATCGCGAAATTTACCAAAAACATGAGGTCTAATTGCTTGTTGTTCGTAAGCACCTACCCATAAACTAGTAAGTCCTTTATCTTGATAGACATTGAAGTGGTTGTACCAAAAATCTACCATTACCTCTTGCAGTTGGCGATCGCTCTGTGTAGCTCGCAGCAATCGCGCTTTGATAGCTTGTTCGCCGATTAATCTTTGTTTTTTCCGCCTTTCTTTCCTCATTTCGGGGGTAGGTTTTGGTAGGCGATCGACGCTGTATTGAGAATAAAGTTGTACGGGAGTTAAGCGCAGAGTTTCAAGTTGAGATTGATTTTGTAAGGTTTGTGGTTCAGGTATTGATTTAGGTGTCAACTGCTGTTGGATATATTTATCTATGCCAATTTTTCGGACTTTTTCCACATCACCGGGAGTTGCACCGAAGCTAAGACGGTTAATAACGTGAATTATCTTTGAATTTTGGAGTTCGGGTTGAGCTTGAGAAATAATTTTGTTATCTAAAATAGGCAGTGCTAATGCATTACAGCTTGAGTTAGTTAAGCCTACCAAAAGGAAAACGGCGATTATGCAATTTCTTTTAAAGTTCATATCACACTCCTGTCCAGCGTTAAGGGAGTAGGGAATAAGAGTTAGGAGTTAAGAGTTAAGAGTTAGGAGTTAAGAGTTAGGAGTTAGGAGTTAAGAGTTAAGAGTTAAGAGTTATAAGACCATTTATAGTGTTCGCTCCGCAAGCTCCCTGGTTGTAACTAATTCCCAATGCCCAATGCCCAATATAAATAAAGGTGGACAACTTTGCCCACCTCCGATGCTGCTATCCAAATAGATTATTTACTTACTTTTTCTGTGTTTGGCTACGTTGAGCGGCTCGCCATGCTTCTAATGTCTTCTTCTGCTGTGCATCTAAGACTCCTTCCATTTCTTTTTGCGAACCCACCATAATAGTTTGTAGTTGGGCTTCCTGTTGCTTGGTAAACTGGATAGACGCAAAAACTTGTTGTGGTTGTTTGCCTGCTTGTAAATCACTTTGGATTTGTTGACGTTGCTCTTTGGTCAGAACGTTCTGAATCTTGTCACGAGTGCTGGAGCGAATTTGATTGATTTTGTTGATTTGCTGTTGAGATAGCTTTAACTCTGGGGCACTTTGAGGACGAGCTTGAGAAATTTTTGGTGCATTATTGGAATTCACTTGGGCGTTTGCAGCTAAGGGAGTGATACTAAAAGCTACGGCGATCGCACCAGCGAAGAGAGATAATTTTTTAAGCTTCATTAAATGCCTCGTGGATTTATCATTTTTCATGTAACTATTATAGAAACTCATTGCCCTAAGCCCATGAGTATAATCCGAGATAAATCAGATTTTCTACCTTAGTTTTTTCCTACCTTAGCAAAATTTTAACAAAAAAAAGAAAAAGGGAGTGTCGAATCCCTCTTTCTTCAAGGAGCATGGCAGGAACTAAATGTATAAAAAGATATTTGAGGAAAATTTGAATAAATTAGCTAGCGGGTTGAGTACGGTTTCCGCGACGATTCTGGCGCATTTCTTTCATTTGCTGAATTTGAGCTTTTTGTTCGGGAGTTAGAATCGCTTCAAATTGAGCTTTTTGCGATTCTCTCACTTTTTTAAGTTCAGCTTTTTGAGCGTCAGTTAGATTTAAAGATTTCCATACTCCGCCTTTTTTCTCTCCGCTTGTTTTTGCTGCTTGCAATTTTTGTAGCTGTTCGGGAGTCAAAATTCTTTCCATTTCAGCACGAGAGCTTTTTTTGATTTCCTGCATCTGAGCTTTTTGTGCGTCAGTCAAATTTAATTTCTTCCATCCACCTTCCTTTTTACCTTGAGCAACGATAACGGGAGAGGAAGGACTAATGTCAGCTTGAGCAGCGAAAGGGATTGCAGTTAAAGTTAAAGCGATCGCACCGGCTAAGAAAGATAATTTTTTGAGTTTCATCTGAGAATTTGTGGGTTTGTTTTGTTCGATGTCACCATCATAAAATTTAAATCTCGGTACTCGCATGAGTAAAAAGTCACTAATACGTAAATAAGAATATATGGAGAAAGTCATATATACAGCTATGACTTTAGTCATGATTGATAATTTAGGCAATTATTAGCTATTAGTAGTTAGATTAATAGTGCTATAACAAAACTCATAAGTATTTGAGCAAAATTAACTAATAGATAGGGAATAGGGAATAGGGAATAGGAAAAAGTTTCTTAGTATTCCACCACATAAGTTATGAGGGGTAATGTATTCGTAGTGCGACCATCTTGGTCGCTCGTATCAATTAGCGAGCTAGAAGCTCGCACTACCAGACAGTTCGCGAATACTACCGGACAATT
>NZ_JAYGHM010000031.1:52560-90783 GCF_034931125.1 Rivularia sp. UHCC 0363
AGCAAATACTACCGGACAATTAGCGAATACTACCGGACAATTAGCAAATACTACCGGACAATTAGCCAATACTACCGGACAATTAGCGAATACTACCGGACAATTAGCAAATACTACCGGACAATTAGCGAGCAAGATGCTCGCACTACGAATTTATTACCTAGCTTAATTAATGTGGCAAAGTATTAGATACCTTATTAGTTCAAACGATCTGATAATTGATAATTGATAACTTATGAACCGTACCATAGATGTTAAAAATCATCCTTTTAAGTTTTTACTTTATTTAGAGTGGATATTGCTGGGATTTGTTGCGGTCGCTTCAATTTTACCTATTCCTTCGCAGCGATTGCTAACGAAATTTCCCGAGCTAATGGTTATTAGTTTGATGATTTTTGGATTAATGGGTTTAAGATTACCTACCAATAATCGAAGAAATAAAATTATCTATACGGCTTGTGAAATTTTATTAATTTTAATCACCAACTTTTTAGGGGGTAGAACAGCGCGACTTTTTCCGTTTCTCACTTTAATATTAGTAACTCGTAGCTGCTTAATTTTTCAACTTCCCGGACGCTTAATTGTCGCAGGAATTTCTTTTTATTTATTCTTAGTAAATTTTCTCAGACAATTTCCTAATGTATCACCGAGAAGATTACAAAAGCTATGGTTCTTTCAAATTAGCTTTGTGCTGTTATTTGTATTAGCTTTGGTTTTTATTTTACTATTAATGAATGCGGTACTTTCCGAACGGAAAAGTCGCGAAGAATTAACTGCTGCTAACGAAAAACTCCGTCAATATGCTTTAAAAATTGAAAATCAAGCTACCCTCGAAGAAAGAAATAGGATTGCGCGAGAAATTCATGATTCTTTAGGACATTCTCTGACAGCTTTAAATCTACAGTTAGAAACAGCCACAAAACTATTAAATACTAATCCAAATAAAGCCAAAGATTTTTTAATTAGAGCTAAAGAATTAGGCTCCCAAGCATTAAAAGATGTGCGAGAATCTGTTTCTACGATGCGCTCTAATCCCTTAAAAGAAAAGTCTTTAGAACAAGCCGTTAATATACTTGTACAAGATTTTCATCATTCCACGAATATTAAACCAAATTGTCAAATACTTTGTTTTTACACGATACCTCGCGATATTAGCACCGCTATTTATCGAATCATCCAGGAATCTTTGACCAATATTTATAAATATGCTCAATCTACAGAAGTAAATCTAGAATTAACCACAACAGTTACAAGCGTACATTTGATGATTGAGGATAACGGCAAAGGTTTTAATCTAAGCCAAAATACAACAGGTTTCGGACTGCAAAGTATGCGCGATCGCACTTTAGCGTTGGATGGAAATTTTCAAATTAACAGTGTTCCTGGCAAAGGTACTAAAATTACGGTTAATATTCCTTTATCGGGGTTTTTGTCAACTAATTTAGAAGCTAATAGTTAGGACTAGATTTAAGAAAAATATCATTTTATTTTTCCTATTCCCCATTCCCTATTCCCTATTCCCTATATTAAATATGATTAACGTACTGCTTGTAGATGACCAACATTTAATTCGTCAAGGTTTAAAAACTTTATTGGAGTTAGAACCAGATCTAAAAGTTGTAGGAGAAGCAGCAAACGGTCAAGAAGCGGTTAAATTAGCTGAAACATTGCAACCGAATGTTATCTTAATGGATATCAGAATGCCTCTGATGGATGGAGTTGCAGCAACAAAAGAAATAAAACAGAAATTTGCCCAAACGAAAATTTTGGTATTAACAACCTTTGATGATGATGAATATATCAAAGCCGCATTGCAAAATGGAGCAATGGGTTATTTACTAAAGGATACACCTTCAGAAGAATTAGCTGTAGCAATTCGCGCCGTACATAGAGGATACACTCAATTAGGACCGGGAATTGTCAAAAAACTTTTAACCCAATTTCCCGCAACTACAGAAACTCAATCATCCCCACCCCCAACTTTAACTGAACTCACGAAAAGAGAAAAAGAAGTATTACGCTTGATTGCAACAGGTGCAAGTAATCGAGAAATTGCTCAAGAACTTTATATTTCCGAAGGTACAGTTAAAAATCATGTTACTAACATATTGAACCGCTTGGAATTACGAGACAGGACCCAAGCCGCGATTTTTGCGAATTCGTTTTCATCTTATTTAGAAGAGAAAGATTGATAGATATTTTATCGGAGTTAGAATAGATTAATTCATGAGAATAGCTATGTATTCTTTAGATATATTTGTCACAATTAAAATGTAATTTTATATGTAAATTAATCAATTTGGACCAATATGTTAATCAGTAGGGAAAATACAGCATTTTATTTCAAAGACTTAGAAACATCATTAGGCAAAGCAATTAATATTACAATTGTCATCCTGGTGATGCTGTCTTCAGGAATTTTTGTAGCGCAAACTTATCAGCTTCCTGAATCTGTTCGGTTAATTTTCAATATTATCGATACGTTAATTGTAAGTATTTTTGCAATAGAGTATTTATTGCGTTTGTGGAGCGCAGAAAATCGGATTCGCTATATTTTTAGCTTTTATTCTATTATTGATTTAATTGCAATTTTACCATTTTTTATTGGAACTATTGATATTAGATATATCCGCTTGTTGCGATGGTTCAGAATTTTGCGATTAATCAGGTATCTAGATCGAAAATTCTTATTTGGTCAGATTTCTACTGAAGATGGTGCTATTTTTACACGAATATTATTTACCTTATTTGCAATTATATTTATCTACTCTGGATTAATTTATCAAGTAGAACATCCTGCAAATCCACAAGTTTTTAGTACTTTTGTGGATGCATTGTATTTCTGTATCGTTACAATGACCACTGTGGGCTTTGGGGATGTGACCCCAGTTTCCCAAATCGGTCGTCTTTTAACAGTTTTGATGATTTTAACAGGTATCGCGCTGATTCCTTGGCAAGTCGGCGATTTAATTAAGCGAATAATTAAAACTACGAATCAAGTAAAAACAATTTGTTCGGGATGCGGTTTGGAATTACACGACGAAAACGCGAAGTTTTGTAAGATATGTGGAACAAAGTTATTAAGCAATCATTTTAACTAAGCAAAAGCCCGCAGGCTATAAGCCTGGGGCTACATTTACAAAGCCCACCTGCGTGGGCTAGGAGAATTATAAGCAGGTGGGCTTTGTTTGTATAGCCATACCCTGAGTCGGGTCAAATATTTGTTCCAAATTGGGATGCTCCCTATTATTGCTTGTTCAACGTAACGCTTTACTTCTCAACAAAAAATTTACTTTAAAAAGAGGTCTTACTGATTTCGACTTATGCTATCAGCGCTACCTGCTTACTGAGATTGTTCGCGGTAATATTTTAACGTAAGTGAAAAAGTCTTAATATGCTTAAATTAATCTATGTGAATCCGACTACCGGCAGCGATCGCAATTCTGGTAGTCAACAAGCACCTTTAAAAACGATTACTCAAGCTCTTAAGGAAGCTGCTTCAGGAACAAAAATTGAGCTTGTAGAAGGTCAATACAATGCTACTAGCGGCGAAATTTTTCCTTTAATAGTTCCATTTGGAGTCACAATTATAGGTAATGAAAACAATAAAGGTAGCGGTATTTCAATTAGCGGTAGTGGGGAATATATTAGCCGTATCTTTGCACGTCAAAATATAACTTTTGTATTAAGTAATGGTTCTCGACTCATCGGTGTAACTGTAACTAATTCCGCTAGTCGCGGTACTGCTGTTTGGATTGAATCATCTTCACCTACGATCGCAAATTGTACTTTCATTAATTGTCAACGTGAAGGGGTTTTTGTAACTGGAGACGCTAATCCAATTATTCAAAACAATATCTTTACTCAAAATTCTGCAAGCGGTATTTCAATCACTAAAAATTCTCAAGGTCAAGTTAGAGGTAATAACTGTTTTCAAACAGGTTTCGGTATTGCAATCGGCGATCGCGCTACTACCAAAATTGTAGATAACAATATTTACGACAACCGTTCGGGAATAGTCGTTTCTGGTGATGCTCGTCCAGTTTTGCGAGAAAATGTATGCGAACTCAATATTCAAGATGGCTTAACTGTTGTCGGAAATGCATTACCGGATATCGGCAACAATAAAAATTCGGGAAACAATATTTTTCGCAACAACGGTCAGTTTGATATTCAAAATGCCAGTATTAACAAACTTATTTCGATCAATAATCAGGTAGAACCCCACTCAGTTAATGGAAACATCCAGTTTTTTGCTGACCCAGAACCAGAACCAGAACCGATTCCCGAACCAGAACCAACCCTACTACCAAAATCCACTAAATTAACTGATATTAGCGGACATTGGGGATTTGAATTCATCCAAGAATTGGTTCAATTAGGAATAGTCGCGGGTTTTCCCAATCGAACCTTTAGACCCGATGCAACAATAACGCGATCGCAATATGCTGCATTATTGGTAAAAGCTTTTAATCCGCAGTCTTTACGAGAACCGATTGTATTTGAGGATATTAAAGAAAACTTCTGGGCTTATCAAGTAATTCAACAAGCATACCAAGGACTATTTTTCTCCGGGTATCCAGGTAAAAAGTTTTTCCCCAACCAAAATATTCCCCGCATCCAGGTTATTGGCTCTTTAATCAGCGGATTAGGATTAACAAATCAAGTTGAAATTGACTTAGATATATATGATGACAGCAGCAAAATTCCCAATTCTGCTCAAGATGAAATAGCAACAGCAACCCAGTATGGACTTATCGTCAATTATCCCAAAACAACTATTCTCAATCCAAACCGACCTGCAACCCGTACAGAAGTTGCAGTTATGGTTTATCAAGTATTAGTCCTAATTGGCCAAGTCAGGAAGATCGATTCACCTTTTATTATTGGGTAATAGGAAAAGGGAGTTAGGAGTTAGGAGTTAGGAATTAACAATTAATTTCACCCATATCTTTGTCTCCTTGTCCTCTTGTCCCCCCATCCTCTTCTAGTTCACCTGTAAACTAGAAACTACTTGGTCAAATACATTTTGATAATTCTTGTCTCCTTTAGCAAAACTAATAAGAATTATTCTCTTTCCATCACTACTTGGTAATACTATATTTTGGAATTCATATAAACCTTCAGTGCGAAAAGAAACCGCTTCTTTACCAGCCACAACTTTCGTATCGAAGCTTTCCGGCATTACATCTCCAAATTCTTCATTATTACTTACCCATTGAACGAGGGATAAACTTTGAGGATTATTCTCTAGGGAGATACTCATGTTCCCTGGTGAAAATGTATTTTTAAATTTACCGGATTCGATTGCTTGATAATCTTTAACACTCCATAGTTCTAATACTTTTGATGAATTAGAAACTTCTTGAGGTTCTTTAATCACAAAACCTTTGGGATATTTAAAATTAACACCCAGTCGCTGACTTCGATAAACATTTGTATTGCTTGCAGCTGCAATTTTTCTGCCAGGATTTTTCGCAGCAGTTCTTAAAGCTTGAACAACAGGTTTATCAGAAGTCGGTTTTGGTGTTTCGATTTGAGCATCTGGTTGAGAAGTTTCTTGAGGACTAAGCTTTTCTGTTAAGGCTTTAGAAATAGAACTATTCTCAGGAGATTTTGCAGGTGCTTTTTGATTTTGCGGAGCCGTAGCAACCGAATTTGGAAGATCTAGTGGAGTTGCTGGGTTACTAACTGTAGGAAAAGGTGATGGTACATTGACAGTGATCTCACCTGGTGTTTTTTGTGGTGTCGCAACTATATCTTCATTATTGCTACGATTAGCTGACTTTACCGTTAAATCTTGAGAATCTTTTGCTTGCTGACAACTAATTAAACTCATGCTTAAACCAAGCGTGACTGCACAAAATAATTGTTTAAGGTTACTGTCTAACCTCACACCCCGAATATTCATCATTTTCACTCCTTAAAACACCGTACTATTTAGATGTGCTTTACCATACTCCAACAATGTATTGATAACCGAATCAATTCAAAATTATCAATAATTAAATAATAATTACGAGATAGGGAATTAATAATTCAAAAATCAAAAAGGAGCATTCCATCTTTTTACTGAACTCATCTCCACTTTACCTGTTTTCACTACAGACTTATAACAAATGAATTGCAGGGGGTAATACCCCGTTTTTGCTCTGGGTACAAGATATAACTTCTTCTTGATTCAATATCAACGCATTTCTTCCTGTTATTTGCTCGGGGCTGATGCTGATTTGCTTTTAGTAAGTCTTATTCAAAATCTATTATCATACATTGTTCTATACCTCTGTTCTCAGAAATTTTTCTATGCTTTACGAAAGTTAACCATATCTTATCCAATAATTTACGTAACTTGATAGAATTTTATGGCTTAGCAATTTGTAAAAAATTAGACACAAATCTAATCCCCTTGCACCGACCATGCAAACGAGGAAAATCGTTGAAGTCAATGAATCACAATTGAATGCAATATTTGGTTGATGCGATCGCAATATTAACTTGCTACAGCAGTGTGTCCGGGAGACTGCGTTTAAACTCGTGTTTTACCTAACTCAGCGATCGGGAATCTGTTTAAGAAATTATTAACAGCAAGTAAATATGATGTTGTTTTGTTGTATTCTCGCCTGTCTACGAGGCGATATTTTATACCGTTATTTCTGAACGGTATTTTTCGCTTGTTCCCCTATGGACAGATGTATCCAAATTCAATGTTTGCTACAAATAAGGTATTTGACTTATAAGCCTATTCAAAAGCCTGCTAATCTAGCTATTTCATTGATTTGATTCGTTCAATAGCAGCTGATAATCCTTGCATTAAGCACTTGGATGTCATATCCGCTACGATTAATTTGGTTTTTTCATGGTTTTGAACACATTGTCATGAGTTGATGACTTCTTTAATATATCTTTATATTTTTTGAGCTTTTATAACGTCAAAATAAAAAGAGTTCCGTATAGTAAATTACAAAAAAAATACTAGCAAATTGGTTTATTACCTTGTTCGTTTCGGGTAAATTTTGGGAATAATACTTACGTGTAACATAGCGAGTGGTAATTATGAGTGTGAATACGGTGCCTTCTATCAATTACTCTTTAGACGTGATTCAGGATGAAGCGCGGCGATTGGTTCAAAAAGGAGTAGTTAGCCGACAACAGCCGATATATACGTTGTGCCAGTACATACCAGCAAGAGAGTGGGTATGCATTGAATGCGAATTAGAAAAATGCGAATTTTTGCTGCGCGATCGCATAGCGGATTTAATTGGTAGGGAAGTATGGGAAAACGATTAATTTAATTGGTCGTGGAGACCTTGAGGGGTAGAAAAGATATATTTTGGGTGCGTAAATTTCATAAATCTACGTTCAATGCTTAATTAGCTATATAATCTCTGTTTTTAAATTGTAAAAATCCCATCCAGACCTCTGAGTTTGGAATTAAATACACAGGTAAAAGTGGTTTTGAACTGCTTTGAATCAGCACGTCCTAAAAGTAGCTATTCGTAACTCTAGCGGTTAGAGTATGGCTTCTAAATGGATGTGCTGCTTTTTCGCGGTATTCAAAGCAAGACAATATTTTTATTGTGGTTCTGAATTATACTTCGCTATCAAGATGAAGTCAAGTTATTAGCTATATTAATCTTCGGGAATTAAAGAAGATAAGCTGATGTGCGGCTAAATTATATAATGTGAAAACGTGAAAATATTGTAGTGCGGTAGCGCAGCGTGTCCGTAAGGACATACATCTTGCGATCTTGTCTTATACAAATTAAATGCATAAATCTTAAGAAAATTTTAGCTGAAAGCTAGTCTGAAGCCAATCCGACAAAACTTAAATAGTGATGCAGAAATATTTTATCTGTGGCAAATTTTTCAAAAGCGCACTATAATAAAATATGAAGCTATAAAGCACATGGGTCTGTAATGGTTTCGACGGGGTGGTGAAAGCTACTCGTTGATTCAGGTCGAGAGTGAACCCAATCTCGTAAATCAAGGTTCAAAACAAATAATAACTGCAAACAACATTGTAGCATTCAAGCGTCAAGCAGTAGCTGCTTAAACTTTTTTCGTACGCTTCTCTCTAGTTTGACTCCGTTAAGGATTAGAGAGCAACCCCCAACGGATGCTCTAATAAGTTCCCTTTGGTGGACTTGTTAGAAAAGACTTTACCAAAGCATCCCACCGTTCGGGATAATGAACGGTCCCTGTCTCAAGGGTAAAAGAGGCTAAACCTGTGAACGATGCGGGGGTAAATACCCATTTCGGACGGCAGTTCAATTCTGCCCAGATCCACTAATATATAACTATCTAATCCACCTTATACTTAAATATAGAGGTGGATTTTTTGAATGAATAATTTATGATTCAGTTGCAAGTAAGCGTTGTTTGTCAAAATCCTGCTTGTGGGAAAGAATTTAATAAAAGTCGCAGCGAGTTTAATAGAAGCCAAAAATTAGGAAGACCTCATTTTTGTTCTCTAAGATGTCATGCTAAACATAGAGGGCTTGGTACTTCTAAGGTTAAAGCCAATAGAACTACTTCCCATTTAAAAGATATCATTAGAAGAGACGAATATTCACCTTTCCGAAACCATTTAAAGGTAATGAAAAAGTCGGCAAAACATAGAAAGCACGAATGTTCTGTCACTTTAGAAGACTTGAAGCAATTGTGGGAGAAACAAAAAGGGATTTGTCCTTATACTGGCTGGAATTTACTTTTATTACCTAGCACTACAGATTATCAAAATGCAACTTTGACAATAGATAGAGCGAGTGTAGACCGTATAAACTCTTCATTAGGTTACATTCGAGAAAACATACAGTTTGTGGCTGTAATTGCTAACTTTGCGAAAAACATTTTTAGCGAACAAGATTTAATCAAATTCTGTCATGATGTTTATAGATACAAAATTTTAGGTGAGAATAACTCGATAGATATAAATGATAAAGCTTTAAAAGTTTCGAGCGTATTAACGAATAGTAAGATAGACAGATATTCACCTTTTCGTCAGCATCATAGGCTTGCAAGAAGAAGAGTGAAAAGTAATGGTCGTGAATGTACGATTACTTTGAAATATCTCAAAAAACTTTGGGAAAAACAAGATGGTAAATGTCCTTATACGGGATGGAAATTAGACAATCTTCAGACAACTAGTGAATGGAATAGTAATATATTACATCCTAAAACAGCGAGTTTGGATAGGATAGATTCTCGTAAAGGCTATATTTTCGGAAATGTACAGTTTGTCAGCGTGATGGCTAACTACGCAAAAAGAGATTTTTTCGAGCAGGAATTACTGGATTTTTGCCGAGCGGTAGCTAATGTAAATCCTATTTAATTCTAAATATAAATAATACCAGAAGCCAATGCTTATTAGTAGCGAAAGACTAACTTTTCGGGAGTTTGTCATAGAAGATTGGCAGGCAGTTTTGGCTTATCAATGCGACTCTCGGTATTTGCAATTTGATGAATCGGATAATCGCGACCGCGCAGATGTAGAAGCCTTTGTTCAGATGTTTTTAGATCAACAAAAACAACTACCGCGAATTAAGTTTCAGCTAGCATTAATATTAAAATCTGAGAATAAATTAATCGGAAACTGCGGTATTCGTAAACAAAATATAGAATCTCAAGAAGCAGAACTCGGTTATGAAATTTCGCCGGATTATTGGGGACAAGGTTACGCTACAGAAGCTGCAAGTACTATTTTGAAATTTGGCTTTGAGAAATTAAAATTATGCCGTATCTGGTCGCATTGTATTGCTGAAAATACGGCATCTAGAAAAGTATTGCAGAAAGTAGGAATGAAATTCAAACGCAAGTTGTTGAAACACGAATTTTTTAAAAACCGCTATTGGGATACCTGGGAATTTGAAATTACAAAAGATGAATGGTTGAATCAATAAACTATCACATACCAATTATGTTCAAAGTTTTAAATAATTTATTTTGGTAAAAATTAATAAAAAATACATATTAAATCAGTGTCTTAGATCTTAATCTAAGAGAAAGCGCTGTTTTTTTACAAGTGTTATGGGTGAAATGCAATTTTTTATAAAATTGCGTAAAATTTTCATTTGTCTTGAATAAGTAAATAAGAATAGAACCGAATTAAAAGCACGACAGTATTTAAAAGTCATAAAGTTAACAGAGGCTAGAATGGCTAAACTTTTTAAATTTAAACTGAATCCAAAGCCATGCAAGCGTTACCAAAAACGATTACTTCAATTAACTTCATTGATACTTATAGCTTTATTAACAGTCTTAGCTTGTAATAACACTGAAGATAATTCTTCTTTAGTTGCGAAGTCATTTAATGAAAACACTTTGGATATTTGGTGGGATAAAGGCTTTAATCCTGAAGAAGATGAAGCATTGCGTCAGCTTGTACATAACTGGGAAAATAAAACTGGGAAAAAAATAAACTTGCTTTTTTATACTACTGATTCTTTAGGGGACAAAATACGTAGGTCATTAAAAGCTGGCAATCCCCCCGATATTGTAATGAGTTTTAAAGCTGAAAGGTCTCCAAATTTTCGTTTAGCTTGGGATAATAAATTAGTGGATGTTTCTGAGATTATTAATCCGGTTGAAAATCTTTATCCAAAAGCAGTTTTACAAACAGTTAATTTGTATAACAATGCTGAAAAAAAACGTAGCTATTATGCAGTCCCGATTCATCAAGGAACAATGCATATTTACTACTGGCGAGATTTATTAGCAGAAGTAGGTCGTAGCGAAAAAGATATACCAAAAGAATGGGATGCTTTTTGGGATTTTTGGAAACAGGTTCAGGACGATTTGCGAGACAAGAATAAGTCAACTGGCAATAATACATCTAAAATCTATAGTTTGGGTTTTACTCTTTCACCGGAAGCTGGGGACACTTATTATTTATTTGAGCAAATTTTAGAAGCTTACGATGTCGAAATTATCAGTTCTGAAGGAAAACTATTAATTGATGATAAAAAAGTACGTCAAGGCATTATCAAAGTATTAAAGTGGTACCAAGACTTTTATCAGCAAGGTTATATTCCACCCGCAGCTTTAAAATGGTTAAATCCAGATAATAATCGCAGCATATTGAATCGCGAGATAGTAATGACCCCTAATTCTACTCTTTCAATTCCTGTAGCGGTGCGTCAAGATGCCGATATTTATCAGAACAAGTTAGGTATTCTAGAGTTTCCTAACAAGCCAAACGGTCAGCCGATGCGACATTTAACAATGGCTGAACAAGCTGTAATCCTAGCTGAATCAAAAAATCAGAAATTGGCTAAAGACTTCTTGAAGTATGTAGTGCGAACAGATGTGATGAAAGATTATCTGACAAAAGCGGGAGGACGCAATTCACCAGTATTAGAACCAGTTTGGCAAGATGGTTTTTGGACTAATCCCAATGACCCACATATTTCTAAAGCGACTAAAACTTTTACAGAAGGTAGAATTCGTTATTTTTATATATCTCAAAATCCTGCTTACAGCCGAGTTTTAGATCAAAATGTCTGGGGGAAAGCGATTAACAGAGTTATTGTCGATAAAATTTCGCCGGAACAAGCAGCAGATGAAGCAATTACGGAAATTAAATTAATTTATCAAGAATGGGATACGGTTAAAGGTTAAAGGTTATTAATTCAGAATTCCTCGTTCCTAATTGTAAATGAAATTTTGGCAGCAGCATTTAACAACTAAAATTGCGAGTTATTTTTTATTATTATCACTTCTCACTGTTGGTGTAGTGGGAGGAGTGACATTTATTAATGCGCGAATTGCTCTTAAAGAAGCTGCTTTTGAGCGCCTTAAGGTGACAGCAACACTTAAGGAAAAAGATATTAATCGTTGGTTTAATTTGCAGCGAGAAGACTTTCTTTTTATAACTGAATTTCCTGATGTCAAGGCAAAATTGAACACAGTTCTTAGTTCAAACGTATCTGAATCTGAGTATAGAAAAGCTTATGAACTTATGGGTGATTACTTGCAAGAAATAAAGCTTGTTAAACCTAATTTACAAGAAATTTCTATTCTCAATCGTAGTAATAAAATAATTATTTCTAGCAATACAAAACGTGAGGGAAAGTATGAGTCGCTCGCTAATGTTAGTTATGTTGAAAAAATCTGGAGTGGAAATAATTTTGCTCCGATCTTCTATGTTTCACCAGAAACAGGTAAACCCGCAGTTACTTTAGCAAAAACTTTACGTAACGATAAGGGAGTTCGTCAAGGAATTGTTTTAGCAAATCTTAATTTAGAACGAATAGATGAAATTGTTAGAGAACGTGCTGGTTTGGGTAAAAGTGGTGAAACTTATTTAGTAGGTTCTCTGGGAAGAAGTAAAAAAACATTCATTGCTAAAGCAGATGGTCGCAATATGCCAAGTATGACGATTTCAGCGTATCCCGATTATCAAGATATTAGTTCTGAAGGTATCGATTTAGCTATGGCTGGTGTTAGTGGTGCTAGAGAATACTATAACTATACGAAAATACCCGTATTAGGAGAATATCGGTGGCTGAACGATCAGGATTTGGCGTTATTAGTTGAGATAACCCAGCAAGAGGCATTTGCTCCAGCGCGTCAGCTAGCGAATACAATTATGTTAATCGGCTTAGCAGCAGCGGGGGTTTTACTTTTAGGTGTTTATTACTTATCTCTACAATTAAGTATTTATCGCCGACGCTCAGAAAATTACAGTTATCAATTAGAAGCAAAAGCGCAAGAAGCGGAAACTGCTAACCGTGCAAAAAGCGAATTTCTAGCAAATATGAGTCATGAATTACGCACTCCTTTAAATGCAATTTTGGGTTTTGCACAGTTGATGAGACGGGATAAAATGCTGTCCTTAGAACAGCGAGAATCCTTAGCAATTATTAACCGTAGCGGGGAGCATTTACTGTGTTTAATTAATGATGTATTAGATATGTCAAAAATTGAAGCTGGACGCACTATTATAAATTTAGAAACTTTTAATTTACATCTTTTGTTGCAGACTATCAAGGAAATGTTTCAACTGCGAGCAACTACAAAAGGATTGTATTTAAATTTCGATTTTGATGCAAATTTGCCTAACTGTATTATCACTGATGAAAACAAGCTTCGCCAAATTTTAATTAACTTATTAGGTAATGCAATAAAATTTACAGAAAAAGGAGAAATAATTTTAACAGTTAGTTACCAGTTAACAGCAACTCCGTCCTTAATCTTCGAGGTGAAGGACACGGGAAAAGGTATCGCTCCAGAAGAAATAGATAAAATATTTGACCCATTTGTACAAACTGCTAGCGGTATTCAAGCTAGAGGTGGTACTGGTTTGGGACTTGCTATTAGTCGTCAATTTGTGCAGTTGATGGGTGGAGATATTCACGTTAATAGCGTTTTGGGACAAGGTTCTAGTTTCAGTTTTAATATTCAAATTAGTTTACCCGAAGCAGAAGAAATATGCTCAGCTAAAAAACAGGTCTTAAAAATTGCTCCATCTCAACCTAATTATCGCATTCTTGTAGTAGACGACCGTTTAGAAAACCGCGATTTATTAACCAAATTATTAACTACTGTTGGATTTGATACTTGTACTGCTGCTAATGGAAAAGAGGCGATCGCTCTATGGAAAACATGGCAACCGCACTTAATTTGGATGGATATGCGAATGGCTGTTATGGATGGGTATGAAGCTACAAAGCAGATTAAAGCCAAATCTAAAAATCAAAATACTGTGGTAATTGCCTTGACTGCGAGCGTTTTTGAAGAACAACAATCAGCTATTTTCGCCGCAGGTTGTGATGATTTAGTTCGTAAACCGTTTGAGGAAGAAGTTATTTTTGAGAAGATGAATCAGTATTTGGGGGTTGAGTATATTTACGAAGAAGATAATATTAAATCTGACAATAAATTACCATTCAATTCTAGAATAATTTTAACTCCGCAAGACCTTAGCGTAATGCCTATAGAATGGGTCGCTTCCTTGCATCAAGCAGCGTTAAAGGTAGATGGAGATTTAGTTTTACAGATGATTGAGCAGATTCCACAGAAGTATCAAAGTTTGGCTGAGAAATTGAGAAAATTGACATTACAGTATGATTTTGATGCGATTATTGAAGTTAGTTAGGAGTAATTCGTTGACAGATATCAGTTATCAGCTATATTCAAAGCTTATTAGAACGGTTTGTAATGCTAAAAAGATATTATTTCCTCGGTAATTCTTGCTTAACATTTGATTTCATTTGAGTGAGGTACAAGACATATTGTTATAAGGGATCAGAGAGTAGCGAAAAGTGCGGTCTTAGGGTCGTAATCAACAAAATTTTGAATCTTCCCTAGTTCTTCTCGATTGCTTGCTAATCTAGTTGAAAATATGCTCTTGCAGTAGATGTAGAGATGCGATGATCAAACATAAACATATGATATATCATGTCTCTACAAGCTTTCCTTCTCCATAATAAACAGTTCTTACAAAACCATATTTCCAACTTCTAATTAATAAATGTTGAAAAATGCGTATTCTACTATTAGAAGATGACGAAGTTTTATCAGATGTATTAGTGAAATCTTTAACTCATCAACATTACGTTGTAGATGCGGTTTACGATGGTGAAAGTGGATGGGAATATGCTAATAGTGGTAATTACGAACTGATCTTGATGGATGTCGGATTACCGTTATTAGATGGAATCTCTTTATGTCAACGGTTGCGTGATTCGGGTTGTTCTACACTAATTTTGTTGATGACTGCAAAAAATGTAAACGCGGAGCGAATTCGTGGTTTAGATGCGGGTGCTGATGATTATTTAAATAAGCCTTTGGATTTTGACGAACTCCATGCAAGAATTCGGGCTTTGTTGCGTCGAGGAGAGGTTACACCAACAACGATTTTGTCTGTAGGTGAGTTATATTTAAACCCCAAAACTGCTCAGGTAAAATATGGAAAAAAAGAGTTAAAAATCACACCAAAAGAATACAATTTATTAGAACTATTTTTACGAAATCCCTCGCGGGTTTACAGCCGTACACAAATTGTCGATCATCTTTGGAATTTTGACGACCCACCCTTGGAAGAAAGCGTTAAGGCTCATATTAAAGGACTGCGGCAAAAATTAAAGAAGGTGGGTGCTGTTGATTGGATTGAAAATGTTTATGGTTTAGGATATCGTCTCAATCCTCAAGTTAGTACAACTCAAACAACGAAGTCAGTTGAGCAATATAGCGCTGCTGTCGATCAAATGTGGTTGCAATATCAAGATGTTATGATGCAAAGAATGACGGTTTTGCAAACAGCCGCGATCGCAATCCAAGCTGAACAACTAACTGAGGAATTACGAGCATCTGCTGTTAGGGAAGCTCATAAACTTGCGGGAGTTTTGGGAATGTTTGAGCGAGAATCTGGAACTCAGTTAGCAAGAGAAATTGAAGAATTACTTTTAATAGAAGATAGTTTTACTTCTCATAAATTACCGTCTTTAGTACAAGAGTTAGATGAACTTTTGGCTTTGTCGGTATCTAATAATTATGCCAATGTCGATACAGCTAGGTTACTATTAATTGATACCAATTTACAATTAGAAACTGAATTACAGCAACTTGCATCAAGTCAAGGAATGAGTTGGTATCGAGTAGATAATATTCAGTTAGCTCAAGATTGGTTGCAAAATCATTCACCGGATTTAGCTGTATTAAACATAGGTAAAACAATTAAAGTCCAGGAGCTAACATTAATTGGTAATTTAGCAGCACGTACTCCGGCAATTCCGGCGATCGCAATTACTGAATCGGATGATTTGAATTACCGCGTGAAAGTAGCGCAAGCTGGGGGATGTGCCTTTTTACTTAAACCAAATGCAACTCAAATATGGGACTTAACAACTCAATTATTACAGCGCGATAGAGGTAGCAAAGCCGATCGCAATCTTAGCACGAAGATATTAGTGGTAGATGATGACCCAATGTTTTTATCTGCTTTGCGTCCGTTATTAGAACCCTGGGGAATCAAATTCACGGGGTTGGAAAAGCCCCAAGGTTTTTGGGAATTATTAGAGACTGTGGAACCAGATTTACTAATTTTAGATGTGGAAATGCCGGAAATCAGCGGAATCGAACTTTGTCAAGTGGTTCGTACCGATCAAAAATGGCAAAGTTTACCGATATTATTTTTGACTTCTCATCGTGATGGGGAAACAATTGAAAAGGTCTTCGGTGCTGGGGCAGATGATTATATCACTAAACCCGTGGTGGGAGCAGAATTATTAACGAGAATTACCAATCGTTTGGAAAGAAACCGTTTATTAAAAACTATTTCTACAAAAGATTCGCAAACTGGAATTAGTAATTATATCGAGTCAAAAAGAAATTTAGATATTTTATTGAGTCAAAGTGAAATAAATAATAATTCTGTTTGTCTAGCAATTTTGAGTGTAGCAGAATTAAATAAACTTAATTTTACCTATGGTCATATTATTGGTAATCAAGTGTTGCAAAGATGGGGAAGATTAATCAAAAAAGTGTTTCGTGGTGATGAAGTGTTAGGATACTGGGGAAATGGTGAGTTTATCATTGGAATACCTGAATTAAAGAAAACACAAGTAAAAGAACGTGTTAATGAAATTCTAGCTATACTGCGACAACAAATATTTACAGCAGCCGATGGAACTAGATTGCAAGTAGCTTGTAATTACAAAGTTGTAGAATATCCCATTGACGGTAAAACAGTACATTCTTTATATCAAGCTTTGACAATTAACAATTAACAATTATCTGTATTCCTTACTCCTCATCTCTACTCCCTGCTCCCTAATGAAATGGACAATCAATCTATCAATCAAAATAGTCATCTATCCCATCTGATAAATCGCAATAATGCTTTATTAAAGGCGCAACAAGATGCGGCGCTTGATGGTATTTTGGTTGTAGATGAAAATCGGCAGGTTATTTCCTACAATCAGCATTTTTGTAATTTATGGGAAATCCCAGAAGATATCATTAATGAAGGTAGTTCACCAAAATTACTAGCGTATGTCTTAACTAAATTACAATCGCCAGAATCGTTTTTAGAAAAGGTCAATTATCTCTACGAATATCCCGAAGAAATTAGTCGAGACGAAATATATTTCAAAGACGGACGAATTTTTGACCGTTATTCCAGTCCAATTCGCTCTAATAATGGAGAATATTACGGTAGAATTTGGTCTTTTCGAGATGTTACCGAACGTCAGCGAAGAGAAGAAGCACTGCGATTTATTGTTGAAGGTACTAGTACGCAAGTTGGAAGCGAATTTTTTTGTTCTTGCGTGCGTTCTTTAGCGACTATTTTGAGGATGCGTTATGCTCTGATTGCCGAATTTTTTTCCGAATCAAGACACAAGGTACGTACTTTAGCTTTTTGGACTGGAGAAGAATTTGGTGAAAATTTTGAATATGATTTACCTGCTACCCCTTGCGGACAATTAATGAATGGAGAAATGCAGAGGTATAGGAATTCAGTTCAAAATTTATTTCCTCAAGACCCATATTTAATCTGTTTTGGTGCCGAAAGCTATATTGGTATTCCTTTAATCGATAAAAATGGCACAGTTATCGGTTTAATCGCAGTTTTAGATACTAAAACATTACCAGAAAATACAGAAACAGAGGAATCAATCTTAAAAATTTTTGCAGCAAGAACCGGAGCGGAATTAGAACGTAGAAATTTAGAAACAGCTTTATTAAAACAGCTTGAAAGAAATACTTTATTAAATCAAATTACTCAGGAAATTCGTAATAGCTTGGATAGCCAGCAAATTTTCCAAACTACAGTCTATCAAGTTGGTAAAATATTTGCGGTAAGTCGCTGTCATATTCATACTTATATTAATTCTCCTCAATTGCAAATACCTTTAGTAGCTGAATATCGGAACCCAAATTACTCTTCAATGCTAGGAGTAAATATTCCAATTAACGGTAATCCTCACGCTCAAAAAGTTTTAACACAAGATGCAGCTTGTCCCGCACCAGATATTTACAAGGAACCGTTATTACAGCCAGTTCAAGATATTTGTAATGAATGGCAAGTTAAATCTTTGTTATCAGTAAGAACATCTTATCAAGGACAAGCTAATGGCATAATAGTTTTACATCAATGTAACAGTATTCGTGATTGGACCAAAGATGAAATCGAACTTTTAGAAGCAGTCGCAGCACAGGTAGGAATTGCATTAGCGCAAGCAAAACTTTTAGAGCAAGAGAAAGCCAACGCTAAACTTTTACATATAGCCAAAAATCAAGCCGAAGCTGCTAATCATGCTAAAAGTACGTTTCTCGCAAATATGAGTCATGAATTGCGAACTCCTCTAAATGCAATTATTGGCTTTTCTCATTTAATGCAGCAAAATCATTCATTCAGCGCTCAACAACAAGAATATCTCAAAATTATTAATCGTAGCGGTAAGTCTCTTTTAAATTTGATTAATGATGTCCTCGAAATATCAAAAATTGAAGCCGGACAAACTATATTCAATTCAGCCCCTTTTGATTTACATAGTTTATTACATACTTTGTGGTCAACTTTTCAACCCCAAGCCGAAGTCAAACATTTATCGCTGCAATTTGACTTAGCTCTCAATTTGCCTCAACATATTTTCAGTGACGAAACTAAACTGCGTCAAGTTTTATCAAATTTGTTAAGTAACGCGATCAAATTCACTAATACGGGAAGAGTTATTTTAAGAGTTTTTTTCACTTCATTCCCCTTATCCCTCTCCTTCCAAGTAGAAGACACCGGATGCGGTATCGCTTCAGAAGAGCTAAACAAACTATTTCAACCCTTCGTTCAAACTGTCAACGGTAATCAAGCTGGAAGTACGGGTTTAGGATTAGCAATTAGTCGTGAATTTGTACAGTTGATGGGAGGAGATTTGCAAGTAGAAAGTACTTTAGGTCAAGGCAGTATTTTTTACTTTTGTATAGCCGTAAATTTACTAGAATCTACTCAAATCTCAAATACAACTCAATCAACAGCGCTTTATTTATCAGAATTACAGGAAATAACTCGTGAAAATCTCACAATCATGTCACCCGAATGGATTTCCAGTTTACATCAAGCAGCAATTGAAGTCGATGCTGATACAGTTTTTCGGCTGATCGAACGCATTCCTGATCGCTACCAAGTCATAGCTGAGAAGCTAATAAGGTTAACTCGTAACTATGACTTTGATGCAATCATCGCTTTGAGTAGGGGGAATGAAAATGTTTGATGCAACTAGCACCAAAGCAGATATTTTGGTCATTGACGACACTCCAGAAAACTTGGAACTACTGTCGCAAATACTGAAAGATAAAGGATACAAGGTTCGTAGTGTAACTAAACCTTCTACGGGTTTGCGGGGTGCGAAAGCTGCACCACCCGATTTAATTTTGCTCGATGTCAAAATGCCGGAAATGAACGGCTATGAAGTCTGTCAGCATTTAAAAGCAGATGAATTGACCCGCGAGATCCCCGTAATTTTTATCAGTGCGTTGGGAGATGTGCTAGATAAAGTCAAAGCATTTGAAGTTGGTGGTGTAGATTATATTACCAAGCCCCTGCAAGTGGAAGAAGTTTTGGCTCGGATCAAAACACATTTGACAATCCGACAACTCCAACAGCAACTTCAAACCCAGAATAGACACTTACAGCAGGAAATATCCGAACGTACCGCAGCTGAAGAAAAATTTGCCAAAGCCTTTCGTTCCAGTCCCAACCCAATCGCGATCGCAACTCTTGCAGAAAACCGTTTTCTCGATATCAACCGCAGTTTTCTAGAAATAAGCGGTTATTCTCAAGCAGAAATTATTCAAAAATCCGCGACGAATCTCAATCTTTGGATAAATCCTCAAGTCTATGATGATTCAGTTAAAATATTACTCCAAAATGATTCTTTGCACAATCAAGAATGCCAACTTCGTACCAAACAAGGTGAGATCAAAACAGTTTTACTTTCTATAGAACTAATCGAACTTGATGGTGTTGCTTGTACTTTAAATCTGATTAACGATATTACCGAACGCAAGCGTTTAGAAGATGAATTTATTTCTTTAGTCAGCCATGAATTACGCACCCCAATGAATTCAATTATCGGAGCTTTAGACCTTTTAAGTACGCAGCAGTTAGGAGCTTTAACTGTTCAGGGACAGCAAATTATTAACATAGCGATTAACAACACCGAACGTCTGATCCGCTTGGTAAATGACATTCTTGATTTAGAGCGGATCAAATCGGGTAAAATTAGCATGCAGCCTTCAAAATGTAATGCTTATGAATTATTAATTCAAGCAGCCCAAGCAATGCAAGCAATGGCATATACAGCCCAAATTACTTTAAATGTAGAACCGATATCAGTAGAAATTATTGTAGATTCAGACCGCATTTTGCAAGTTTTAACTAACCTATTAAGTAATGCAATCAAATTTTCAGAGCCTGGTAAAAGCGTGTGTTTGCGTAGTCAGATAAATTCGCTTTATCTACAAATAGAAGTCCAAGATAGAGGAAGAGGAATTCCCCCCGATAAACTACAGTTGATCTTTGAACGTTTTCAACAAGTAGACGCTTCTGATTCTCGCAGCAAAGGAGGTACCGGCTTAGGATTATCTATTTCTCGCAGCATCATCGAACAACATAAAGGACGAATTTGGGTAGAAAGTATCTTTGGTCAAGGAAGCACTTTTTATATTCATTTACCTTTAATCAATAAGTAGGTCGGCGTTAAAAATTGTAATTAGGACAAGGGAGTAGGGAAAAGCTTTTAAACCAAATTTATATTTTGTTACATATTTAGGTTTATTTCTGCCAACTTAGTTAGTTGTATATAAGATGGTGAAGTAAAATAAAATCTAAAATCTAAAATCTAAAATTAAATGGTTTATGAGTAAATCTATTTTAGTAGTTGATGATGAAGAAGATGTGAGAGCGCTGATTCAGCTAGGTTTAGAAATGCAGGCAGGTTGGAAAGTATTTAATGCTAATTCTGGAGAAGAAGCTATTAAAATTGCTATCAGCCAGCAACCTGATGTAATCTTATTAGATTTAATGATGCCGGATATGGATGGTAAAACAACTTTACATAAATTGAAAAGCGATCCGAATACTCAGAAAATACCCGTAATTTTAATGACCGCTAAAGGAAAATCTACCGTTGAAGAAAGCTTTGCAAATTTGGATTTAGCAGCAATATTTACCAAGCCTTTACGTCCTTTAAATCTTGCAAAACAGATAATTGAAGTAATATCTTGAGATGGTAAATTAAGGGCGATCGCACAGTTGAAATCTGTATTGCAATTTTTCTATGACTTAAGATTTGATGTATCTATCTAATGATATTAAGTATTATGCTATACGTGTGCAGCAAGTATAAAAGCGTAGTTATGTGGATAAAAACCAGGTTTTATTAATTGCAATAATCAAAAAGCAGACCCGAAAGCCTGCTCTACAAAAATCAAAAATTATCAATTATTCTTAAAATTTGTAGCTAAACACCTGAATTGCGCTATTTTCTGGTAAATCGTTAGGAGTTACACTAATCGTATCGCTGTTGCTACGACGTACCTGTATCCCGCTCATTACCGTGAGAAAATCATCTAATGGTGCAATATCACAACTATCCTTATCGGCAGCTTGGGTACGATAATGAGTAGGAATCACTAACTTTGGATTCAGAACTTGAATCGCTTGTCTGGCTTCACTCGCATTGTAGGCTTTATCGCTACCCCCTACAGGTACTAACAGTACGTCAGGACGACCCATAAGGATTTTTTGCTCTAAAGAAATAGGTGCAGCAGCACCTCCTAAATGCAGGATATTAATTCCTGCTTGCTTCCATTGCCAAGTTGTATTTATCCCAAAGCGTTTTCCACCAACGCGATCGTGATCTATACCAATCCCTTGAATCTTGATTGCTTTAAACTCGTAAACCCCTGGCTGGTAAATTAACTTGGGTTTTCCCGGTAAGCCTTCCACCGCACCTTCATCCAACAACTGACTGCTAATTAATACTAAATCTGCCGCAACATTAGGTGGACGATAGCCAGCAGTACAGCCTACACTACGAAAAGGGTTGACTAAAATTTTCGTACCGTTACCCGAAAACAAAAAGCTAGTATGACCCAACCACTTAATTGATAGCGAACCACCAGATTGGGCATTAACCCGTAATCCAGAACCCAAGTTAGCAAACAACGTACCTGCTAACCCCGCTCCAGCGTAGCCGATCAATTGTCGTCGTTTCATTTATCTCAAAGGTAATTTTTCTAGAAAGTTTCGCAGCAATTGCTTTCCCGAACTAGTCAGGATACTCTCTGGATGAAACTGGACACCTTCTACGTGAGGAAAGTTCCTGTGTTGCACTCCCATAATTGTCCCATCTTCAACCCAGGCGGTGATTTCCAATACATCCGGAATCGTATCTCGCTCTATGATTAAACTATGATACCTGGTTGCGGTCATCGGATTATCCAATCCCCGAAAAACTCCTACCCCAGTATGAGAAACTTGAGAAGTTTTTCCATGCATCAAATAGGGAGCAGAAACAATTTTACCGCCGAATACTTGACCTATACTTTGATGTCCCAAACATACGCCTAATATAGGGTAATTGGGTGCTAACTCTTCAATTAATTTTAAAGAAATTCCCGCATCTTCCGGTCTTCCAGGACCCGGAGAAATCACTATACCATCAGGCTTCAATGCTCTAATTTCTTCTATTGATATCTTATCATTGCGAAACACCTGAATTTGCTCTGCTACGGGGAAATCAACAGCCAATTCTCCCAAATACTGCACCAAATTATAGGTAAAGCTGTCGTAATTATCTATGACTATCAGCACAGCGTTAAACTCCTAGTTTTATCTGATGCCAAGCTTATTCTTATTGTATTATTTTAACTATTCAACGTTTACGGAACTAAATACGTTATTTCAAAAAAACTTAACTATATAACGTTCACCACCGTCATGTGGGGCTTAGTGTTCCCAATACGGGAAAATATAAAATGCTCGAAACCTTGCGACTAAATGCAGCAAAATGTGAATGCTTTACGGGAGCTAACGCAATTACATAGCGATAAATTTTTCCAGCCACTTACTTGAACGATAAAATTAACTTAAATAAAGGAGGCAATATAAGCATCACAGCAACCAATATTGCTACTAAAGCTGAAACTAGCACCGCAGCAGCTGCACAGTCTTTAGCAATTTTCGCTAATTCGTGATACTTTTGCTCAACTGTCAAATCGACAACAGACTCAACAGCAGTATTGAGCAACTCTAAAGCTAAAACTAAGCCGCTAGTAACCGTAATTACCGATACTTCTACAGCTTTGAGATGTAAAAAAACGCTTAAGCCAATTGCCAAAGCGCAGACAGATACGTGGATGCGGAAATTACGCTGGGTTTGAAAAGCGTAGGTAATTCCAGCCCAGGCATATTTAAAACTAACGAACAGATTGGAGGCAACAGCCCAAGATAATTCTCTTTGTTTAGACACAACTGTTTCTAAACGGTTTAGTTTTGGTGGAGTTGAAATTTGCTGGGACATAGGCATAATGAGTGAGGTAATATTAAAATTTAATTTTTCTCGAATTTTAAAGGTTCATTAATATTTTGACAATTTTCTACAGGAATATATTAAAAGCACAATTGAAGTATGGCATTAAAATAGCCGTTCGGCGAATCTATTCTATGTTAATATCAATACCCAATGTCTTCAGTAGCATTACTTGCTTTTCCATCATTCTTTGCAAACTTTCTTCATCAGGATGATCCCATCCGATAAGATGTAGCAAACCATGAGATGTTAACCAAGCTAATTCAGTTTTCAAAGAATGATTTTGCTGTATTGCTTGTTTTCTGGCGGTATCAATAGAAACGATGATATCGCCAAGATACAAAGGTTCATTCTCGGTATCAATTTCCGTAACGTATGGCGAATCTACTTCCAAAGCCGCAAAAGCTAAAACATCTGTAGGTTTATCTTGATGACGGTACTGAGAATTTAGGGTTTGAATTTCCGAGTCATCCGTCAAACGCAGCCCAATTTCATAGATTGAGGCTGGGGGAATATCGGATTGCAACATATTCACCCATTCACAAAACCAATTTTCCCAATTTTCACCAGTAATGCGGATATTTTCATCATTCTCTACATCCAGAGAAGATTCCTGAAAGTAATCCTGCACATAAACTTCAACGGAAAGCCGTTTATCCACTCAATCTCCTCTCGTTAACGAGTTAGATAAGCAAGACCAATCAAAACAGCCAACAGTCCGAAAGTGGTCAGTGCAAAATGCTGTAGCGAGGTGCCACCCTTTTGCACCATATTCCTCATTGCCAACTTTGTATAGCTGGGTTTATCTTCTTTGGTAGAAGAGTCGTTCATAATAGTTGAAAAACAGATAATAACAAACTCTTCTATCAATGTAACAAACTGTTGACAAATGGAGTGCCGATTTGGCAATATTCTGGAAATTTGGTAATTGTTAATTGGTAATTGGATTTCTCCCCATGTCTCCACTACCGATTACCGATTACCCATTCTCCATAACTTGATTTTGCTGTCGTAGATAAGTTTGAATAAACGGATCTAGTTCACCATTCATTACGTCGGCGATCGCGGTTGTTTCGACGTTGGTACGTAAGTCTTTGACCATTTGATATGGATGGAATACGTAGTTGCGGATTTGATTTCCCCAGGAGGCTTCGACCATATCACCGCGAATTTCCGCGATTTGTTGAGCGTGTTGTTGTTGAGCAACGACTAATAGCTTTGCTTTGAGACGAGCAAGAGCTTTTTCTTTGTTCTGCAATTGCGATCGCTCTTCGGTACATCGCACGGCAATATTTGTTGGTAGGTGAACTATTCGCACTGCGGTTTCTACTTTGTTGACGTTTTGTCCACCTTTACCACCGGCTCTAGATGTGGTAATTTCTAAATCCTTATCGGGAATATCTAGCTGTACATTGTCATCTATCTGAGGCATGACTTCTATGCCTGCAAAACTGGTTTGTCGCTTACCGTTAGCGTTGAAAGGAGAAATCCTGACTAAGCGATGGGTACCCATTTCCGATCGCAAATACCCGTAAGCATAACGTCCGGTAACTTCTAATGTCGCCGATTTGATCCCAGCTTCATCTCCACGAGATTCATCACTCAATTTGACTTGATAGCCGTGACTTTCTGACCAGCGGGTATACATTCGTAACAGCATTTCCGCCCAATCTTGAGAATCAGTACCCCCCGCACCTGCTGTAACAGTTACTAATGCGCCCTTAGCATCGTAGGGACCCGAAAGCAACTGCTGTAACTCCCATTTGTCAAGTTCGCGATTAAGACTGGTAACGTTAGATGTAGCTTCACTCAACAGCGATTCATCAGTGTCGGACTCCAAAAGTTCAACAACTGCCCTAGTATCCTCTAAACTAGAATACCAATCATGGTACTGTTGCACATAAGATTTGAGGTCATTAAGTTCTTGCAGCGTATCTTGAGCCTGATCTTGGTCATCCCAAAATTCCGGTTGTGCTGCAATCTGTTCTAAATCTTGGATTTTAGCTTTAACTGCGGGTAAGTCAAAGATAGTCCTGAGTTTTACCCAGGCGATTAGACAGCGTTTCGATTTCGCGTTTGAGTTCTAGAACGTCCATATTTGTTTATAATTGTCAGCTTTGATGCTTCTAGAATCTTTAGTGTATTTTATATTCATCTTTGATTCTAGCGATTGTCTGCAAAATTTTCCTGTTTCAACTAAAACAGCAAGGAGTCCCACACCATAATCTTTGATTTGGTGTCGGGAGGAAAAGATTCCCTTGCGGGATCTAGTTTTTATCCTTGATAAAGCAAGAACTAGAAAACTTGTATTTGAGGTAATACCTCGTCCCTTCGGGCAATTCAGCAAGCGATACTTATTCACGACTAAGCCGTATAGAGGTACCAACTAGGGAAATATTGGTACGTATAACCTTGCCAAATCTGTACGGCCCTAACCAACTCTTGCTTTGCATACCGTGAACCTAGTTAAACTAAGTATTTTGCAAGCCTACACTGTACCCGAAGGTGTCAGTGTAGGTAGTTGACGGTTTTTTGATTTAATTTCATTGGGCATGGGGCATAGGGTATGGATTAGAATATTTACAAATTACAGGTGGTGCGTGACGGCAATATCAATTCCTATTAGTTTTGTTCGATAATTTATCGTACCCGTCACACACTAGGCTGTTGACTCTGTGGTTTTTTTTTGGGCTAAAAGTTCATACAGTTTTTGTGTTGGCTTTTGACGGTCGGCAGAGCCGACTGTCATGGGTTCCCAGCCGGAGGCTGGGAACCAGTTAATGCATGAGCCAAAAACGGGTAAATTCTATCAAAGTCAACACCCTAGTCACACACCCTACAATCCCCAATACCCTATGTCTTAGTCTCTACCGCCGCCGCTAATGGCAATCAGCAGGCGTAAGATGAAGATGAATAAGTTGATGTAGGTAAGGTACATCGATAAAGCAGCGGGTAAATATTCGTCATCGCGATAGGTACGGGGTAATACGTAGAAATCTACTATTGCAGCACCGGCGAACAGAAATACTCCCAAGCCAGAAATACCGATTTCCAACCATCCTGGGGTATATACGCCAAACAATGAAAGTCCCAATTGCAAAACCATAACTGCAATTAAGGCGATTACACCCAAACGGACGGTTTTTGTTAAAGCCATACCGTCAGATTCAGAAAGGTTTGAACCTATTTGACGAGCGGCGATAAAGGTGACTCCACAACCTAGGGCGGCGATCCCAATGCCTTGAATGCCTACTCCTTGAGTTCTCAGCGCTAAAAACACTAAGCCGCTAAGGGTATACCCAGATAGAAGGCTGTAGGCTGCTAATAGAGGTAATGCAACTTGCTTATTGCCTTTACTCGCAACATTTTGGGCAACGAAAAACAAAATTAGTTCTACGATTACTGCACCAATAAAGGTGGGGAAAAACAGTTGGGGATTATTGCGGATAACACCAAGTCCACCATAAGTTCCCAAAGCAGTAAGTATTAACCCACCACCTACGTAAGGAAGCGCGTTGGCAATTACGTTAGGTCCTATAAGGGCTTGAGTTTTCGCATCACGAATGGCGTTTCGGAAATTGCTCGTATTACTCATATTTACAACAGATTCTTAATTAAGAAGATTGCTTGTTCTCCTATTTTTACGCAATTTATATGATTCGTGACAAGTTAGAAGTTTTATACAGAACAAATTGACAAACTCAAAACTCGCAACCGTTAATGTTTTGAGCGAATAAAAACTATTTCTCTTGACATATAACCTAAATAGTGAAGAGAGCAAAAATGCGTACAAATACGTATCTAGGGGGTCTGGCACCTTGTAAATTCAGTGAAACAACGAATGGTGTGAAAAAGGATTCACAAGGAAAATAATTACAGCTTTGATAAAACTTTACTCGGCTCAGTTTTTTTACAGGAAAAAGAGTCCCTAAAGGAAATTATATGGCAGTAATTCAGTCCTCTCTTCGGTCTGATGGTATGGAATTATTATGTCTATATCACCAGAATCCTTCTATTAAACTTCGTAACAGACTCGTAAAATTGCATAGTGGTTTAGTGCGGAAGATGGCTCATAAATTTAGCCATCAATGTAATGAGCCTTATGAAGATTTAGAACAAATTGGTTACTTCGGTTTGATTCGAGCAATTGAACGTTTCGATCCTACTCAAGGATATGCATTTAGTTCATTTGCCGTCCCCTATATTCGAGGTGAAATGCTGCATTTTTTGCGCGATCGCAGTACTTTATTAAAAATTCCCCGTCGTTGGCAAGAACTGTACAATGAAGGGCAAAAGGTACGTAAGGAATTAGCGGATGTTTTGGGAAGACAGCCCAAAGATTTGGAAGTTGCCCGCGAACTTAAAGTTTCGGTACAAGAATGGCAAGAAACTAAGTTAGCTGTGCAAAATCGGATGCCTTTGAGTTTAGATGCAACTGTTGTTAACTATGTTGATTGTCAAATCACTTTGGGTGAAGCATTGCCTTGTCCTCATACAGCCGCTCAGCAACACTTAGAAGAAGAACGTCAGCAACTCCACGGCGCGATGGGGATGTTGGAGGAAAAGCCTCGAATGGCAGTAGAACTAGTATTTTTAAAGGAATTCTCCCGCAAAGATGCAGCGAAGAAAATTGGTACTAGTCCAATGACAGTAACGCGGTATCTGCAAAAAGGAGTTGACGATTTAATGAATTTAATGCAGCAACCACAAGCAGTAGTAGCTACCGGAACATGATATGAGGAAAATCTTGCCAAATTAATCGGTTAAAACATGGCTGTCAATTAGTCCATGAAAATTTTATTACGCCTCAGAAATTTGTCATATATTGAAGCCATATATCAACTGACGAAACTCACAACGCGGCGCTTAACATCTTCCCCAACATCGACAACAAAGGTTTTAGCTAAATTGAATAAAAATGGGAATTGGGAATTGGGCATTGGTAATTGGCAATTGGTAATTGGTAATTGGTAATTGGTAATTGGTAATTGGTAATTAGTAATTGGTAATTGGTAATTAGTAATTAGTAATTGGATAATTAAAAGGGAGCAAGATGCTCCCACTACAGATGTTTCTATAATTCCTAACTCCTAACTCCTAACTCCTAACTTTTTTGTCTCCCCATCCTCCAAATGACCTAATAATTAAGTAATAACAGTAGGCTCATCTCGTCCGGTATTGGCTCTAATTTGAGCTATTTCATCGGCTAGGGTAATTAATTCTGCCAATCCTTCTTGGGGATCGAGGTCGTGTTTTGTACTATCCGGCTCGTAGCTTTCTAAGTAAACTCTCAGAGTCGCTCCTTGAGTACCCGTACCGGAAAGTCGAAATACAATCCTGGAACCGTCGCTAAAACCAATTCTAATTCCCTGCTTGTTGCTGACGCTGCCATCTACAGGGTCTGTATAACTAAAGTCATCGGCATACTCAACTGTATAATTACCGAATTGCTTGCCCTTCATTGACGATAACGAAGAACGCAGATTTTCCATTAAGGTATTGGCTTTATCTGTTTCTACTGCTTCATAATCATGTCTTGAGTAGTAGTTGCGTCCGTAGGTTTTCCAATGTTCTTTGACAATTTCTTCAACTGACTGCTTGCGAGATGCTAAGATATTCAACCAAAATAAAACAGCCCAAAGTCCATCTTTTTCCCGTACATGGTTGGAACCAGTACCAAAACTTTCTTCACCACAAAGAGTAGCTTTATCCGCATCTAAAAGGTTGCCAAAGAACTTCCAGCCAGTAGGAGTTTCATAACAATCAATTCCCATTTCCGCTGCTACTCGATCCACAGCCGCAGAAGTAGGCATCGATCGCGCTACACCAGCCAATCCCGAACTGTAAGCAGGTACCAGCTTCGCATTTGCAGCTAACACTGCTAAACTATCGCTGGGAGTTACAAAGAAATTGCGTCCCAAAATCATATTGCGATCGCCATCTCCATCGGAAGCAGCACCAAAATCAGGAGCGTTGTCTCCAAATAAAATTTCAACTAATTCATGAGCATAAACTAAATTCGGGTCTGGATGTCCGCCGCCGAAATCTTCCAAAGGCTTACCGTTACGCACGGTTCCTGCTGGCGCACCCAAGCGCTGTTCAAATAAATCGTAAGCGTAAGGTCCCGTTACAGCGTGTAACGAATCCATACACATCCGGAAATCACCCGAAGTTAACAATTGACGAATGCTGTCAAAATCAAACAGCGACTGCATCAACTCGGCATAATCCGCTACTGAATCAATGACTTGAACCGTCATCGAACCGATTTCAAAACTGCCCAACTTGCTTAAATTTATATCGTCTGCTTCTAAAATCTTGTAAGCATCAATGGTTTTAGTGCGATCGTAAATAGCTTCCGTGACCTTTTCCGGTGCGGGACCACCATTATCGGTATTGTATTTAATCCCAAAATCTTCATCGGGGCCAGCGGGGTTATGACTAGCAGAAAGAATAATACCGCCAAAAGCCTTATATTTGCGGATGATGCAGGAAACAGCAGGAGTAGATAAAATACCGTTCTCACCTACCAATACTCGTCCAAAACCATTAGCCGCCGCCATTTTTAGAATAATTTGGATAGCTTCACGGTTGTAAAAACGACCATCACCACCCACAACCAAAGTTTGTCCTTCATAGCCTTCGAGACTATCAAAAATTGATTGCACAAAATTTTCCAAATAATTAGGCTTTTGAAAAACCTTAACCTTCTTCCGTAACCCAGAAGTACCGGGTTTTTGATCGTCAAACGGCTGAGTTGAAACAGTGCTGATATTCATAAATACGAATTCTTGGGTATTAATAATTAAGTTACCAGCGAAAGGGTCACAGGTCACAGGTTAAAGGTTAAAGGTCAAAGGTCACAGGTCAAAGGTTAAAGGTCACAGGTCACAGGTCAAAGGTCACAGGTCACAGGTCAAAGGTCAAAGGTTAAAGGTCAAAGGTCACAGGTCAAAGGTTAAAGTTCTTTTTGTCTTCTTGTCTCCCCATCCCCCCATCTCCCCATCCCCCCATCTCCCCATCCCCTTGTCCCCACATCCCTTCCCCTAACCCGGAACTTTCGCCAAGGCTTCCCGCACGACTTCCGAACCAACTCCGAAATGACATGAATTTTCTGTAATATGCTGCTTCCAAGCGCGACTACCGGGTTTTCCGGCGAAGAGTTGCAGCATATGTCTGGTAATTTTATTTAGTTTCAAACCTTTCGCTGCCCATTTATCTGTGTAGTCAAACATATTTTGTACTATTTCATGTCTGGTTAGAGAGGGTTTTTCTTCAGCGTAAATTCCCGCATCTACGGTAGCGAAAAGGTAGGGGTTATCGTAAGCTGCACGCCCAATCATTACGGCATCAACTGACTGTAAGTGTTGCTGTACCTGATCTAAACTTTTAAATCCACCGTTGATTTCAATGAATAAATGGGGAAAATCTTGTTTCAAACGATGCACGTCATCGTATCTCAAAGGTGGAACATCGCGGTTTTCTTTGGGACTAAGCCCTTCTAACCAAGCTTTACGAGCGTGGACGGTGAAGCGATCGCAACCAGCTTGAGATACAACTTTGACAAAATTTACCATGTCCTCGTAACTATCTAAATCATCAACACCGATACGATGCTTGACAGTAACGGGAATTTTTGTAGCATCAATCATCGCTGCAACACAATCGGCTACCTGTTGGGGTTGAGCCATTAGACAAGCACCAAAATTACCACTTTGAACTCGACTGCTAGGACAACCTACATTTAAATTGATTTCGTCATAACCCATACCTTCGGCAATCCGAGCGCATTCCGCCAAATCTGCGGGATTATCGCCCCCTACTTGCAGTGACAGTGGCTTTTCTTCGGGAGAGAAACCCAATAAATACTCTTTATCCCCATGCATAATTGCCTGACTCGTCACCATTTCGGTATAAAGCAAAGTGCGACGGGTAATTTGGCGCATAAAATATCGATAATGGCGATCGGTTCTATCCATCATCGGGGCGATGCTTAAAGGTTGAAAGGGCATTGGGGATTGGGGATTGGGCATGGGGATAATCCAAAATCTAAAATTCCTTGAGCTTTATAAATAAAAGTTAGCTATGTAACAGTCTTAAAATTATTATTGTGACGATTTTATAACCGTCCACAAACAGCAATAACGATAATGGTAATTATTTTATTTCTAAAGATGTTTTAATAAAGCTTGAAACTGTTGCCAGGAATACAATTCAGGTTTTTTTAGTTATCATTCTATAACAATTACGAATTCTTTCCCTTTGAGACAGTGTAGTAAACTGTCTACAGTAATCATGGTTTAGTATGGCTTGAGGATAAAGCTATTAGAGACACTCATACAAAAATCCTCGAATGAATACAGTTGACAATCAACTACCATTTGTATTAAGAGCATCTAATATTAACAAAATTCAGAAGCGTGATGCTACCGAAGATGGAAATTTTACGGGTAGCGAGCTAAATGGTGTTGATTTTAGCGGTATGGACTTGAGTTATGTCCGTTTGAATAATGCTCAATTGATAAATGATGATTTAGTAGAAAGCGATTTCAATTGGAATTTGCTAAACAATAAGAATTTGTCGGGTTTTGATTTTAGCAATGCAAACCTCAGCGAAGCTATACTTCGAGGTGCAAATCTCAAAGGTGCTAATTTCTGTCTTGCGATTCTGCGCGGTACCGATTTACAATATGCCGATTTACAAGAAGCAATTCTCAGCGGAAGTATTCTCCGAGGTGCCGATTTGCGAGCAGCGAATCTGTGCAATGCTTATTTGTTAGGTACCAATCTTAGTAATGCTATTTTAACTAATGCGAATCTTAGTAACGCTCATTTAGTAGGTGCAAATCTCTCCGATACCGATTTTTGTGACACTACGGTTAATAATGCTCGATTTGGATGGAATACAGGTATTTCCGAGCAGATGAAGTTTGAGTTGCAGTCGCGGGGAGCGGTTTTTGAGGATTAGGATATCAGGTCAAAGGTCAAAGGTCAAAGGTTAAAGGTAAGTATAATCGTAGGTTGGGTTAGACGCACGAGAAATTTTAACGGTTAACGAATTAATTGAAATTGCGTCGTAACCCAACATAAGTATTTTGATTTAAGACAAGTATTATATAAAATTGCACAAATCGTAGGTTGGGTTAGACGCACGGCAATATATAACGGTTAACGAATTAATTGAAATTGCGTCGTAACCCAACATCAGCATTTTGATTTCAAATGAAGCGAGTTGTTTCATTGGATGTTTAATATTGTTTTGATTTGAATTATTTTGTTTAGTTTTCCAGATTATGTTGGGTTTCGTTCCTCAACCCAACCTACACAATAACTAATTGTATTTATTTATCTAATCAAATAAATGGAATACCGTAGAGCAAAAATAGAAGGAGGTACCTTCTTTTTCACGGTTGTAACTCAGAATCGCCGCAAATTTTTGTGTAATCAAGAAAATATTGTATTGCTAAGAAAGATATTTAAACAGGTAATGCAGCAATATTCCTTTACAATCGACGCAATAGTAATTTTACCCGAACATTTGCATTGTATTTGGACTTTACCACCAAACAATGATGATTTTTCAACTCGTTGGAGTTTGATTAAAGGTGCTTTTAGTCGTCTGTGTCATCCCAAGTATAAAGGAAAAATATCTGCATCGCGGCAGCGCAAAAAAGAACAAGGAATTTGGCAACGTCGTTTTTGGGAACATCAAATCCGCGATGAAGCAGATTTTATTTACCATGTGGATTATATTCATTACAACCCGGTGCGACATGGATATGTGAAAGCACCCAAGGATTGGAAATATTCAAGTTTTCATCGTGATGTTAAACGAGGTATTTATGATATTGATTGGGGTGCAGGGGTAGAATTAGAATTTCCCGATTGGGTGGGGAATGAATAAAATACACAAATCGTAGGTTGGGTTAGACGCACGATAAGATTTAAAGATTAACCAATTAATTTATATTGCGTCGTAACCCAACATCAGTGTTTTGATTTTATATGAATGATCCAACATAAATTTTTGAATGAAGCGCGTTGTTTCGTTGGATGTTTAATATTATTTTAAGTTGAATTATTTTGTTTAGTCTTCTAGGTTCTGTTGGGTTTCGTTCCTCAACCCAACCTACGAACTGAAATTTTGGCGATCGCACGGAATCAGTAAATGCTTCAAATGTTGCAACCTACGGGTTTAACAAAACCGCAGAATCGTAGGTTGGGTTAGACGCACGAAAAGATTTAACGATCAACCCATTAATTTACATTGCGTCGTAACCCAACATCAATATTTTTTCATCTGAAATTACCCAACGTATATTTATAAAATGAAGCGCATTGTTTCGTTGGGTGTTTAATATTGTTTTTAGTTGAATTATTTGGTTTAGTCTTCTAGCAGGTAGGTTGGGTTAGACGCACGAGAAATTTTAACGGTTAAGGAATTAATTTGGATTGCGTCGTAACCCAACATTACAATTGTGAATAAAACGATATCATCACAATAATTTGTCTCGATAAAATGTTGGGTTACGGCGCAATTAAATTTCGCGTTGAAAATTATAACTCTTCGTGCGCCTAACCCAACCTACGAATAATCAATTCCCAATGCCCAATATCACATTCTCAAATCTGCGTTACGCTTTTAGCGTTTAGCTTCGCTAATCGCACCTTTTGTCATGGCGGCTATGGCTTTATCTGTGGCTTTAGGCAGCAGGTAGGTTGGGTTAGACGCACGAGAAATTTTAACGGTTAAGGAATTAATTTGGATTGCGTCGTAACCCAACATTACAATTGTGAATAAAACGATATCATCACAATAATTTGTCTCGATAAAATGTTGGGTTACGGCGCAATTAAATTTCGCGTTGAAAATTATAACTCTTCGTGCGCCTAACCCAACCTACGAATAATCAATTCCCAATGCCCAATATCACATTCTCAAATCTGCGATCGCCCCTTTTGTCATGGCGGCTATGGCTTTATCTGTGGCTTTGGGTAAATGATAATATTTGCCTCCAGCGTTCTTTGCTAGCTCTTTGGCGAAGCCTGTAGACACAAATTTGCTTTCGGTGTCAATTACTAACAATTGCATTCCTAAAGCGCGAATTTTGGCGGCTACTCCTAATAATTCTCCTTTAATATCTGGTTTTTCTCCGGGTTCTTGGGGTTCTCCTAATGAACGAGATAATGGTATATTCCCGCGTCCGTCGGTGATGGCTACTATCACTACTTGTCCGATGTCTCCGCTTCTTTGGGCGTTTAAGCCGACGTGAGCGGCTTGGGTTAAGCCATGAGCAAGGGGTGAACCTCCGCCGCAGGGCATTTTTTCTAAGCGGGTGCGGGCTAAGGTAATGGAACGAGTTGGTGGCAATACTACTTCGGCTTGTTCTCCTCGGAAGGGAATCAAGGCTACTTGGTCGCGGTTTTGATACGCTTCTGTTAATAATTGCATTACCGCTCCTTTGGCTGACTGCATCCTGTTAAGTGCCATTGAACCGGAAGCGTCTACTACAAATACGATCAATGCTCCGGCTTTTCTGGCTAAGCGTTTAGAACGAATATCGCCTTGTTCTACGATCACGTTTCTACCGGGATTTCTTTGCCGCCGTGCTTTTTGATACGGGGCTGCGGCTCGCAATGTGGCATCTACGGCAATGCGACGAACTTTTCCTTTGGGTAACATTGGCTTGATATAGCGTCCCCTGTCGTCGGAGAAGATCAAACCGCGACTTCCGGAGTTACCTTTGCGCTGTGACATTTGAGCAAAATAAAGCACGCTTTCATCTAAGATTACACCTTCTGGATCGAAGATGAATTCTTCGGGAATTGCTGGTGGTTCTTGTTCTTGCTTGGATTCGTCTTCTTGTTCTTCTTTCTCTTCCTGTTCCTCTTGCTCTTGCTCGGATTCGTCTTCTGGTTCTTGGTTTTGTTGTGGTGGGGGTGGTGGTGGCTGTTGCTCTTCTTCTGGTGGTGATTGAATTACGGTTGCGCGGGGTACTATGACTAATTCTACGGCACGACGCAAATCTTCGGCATTAACTTTATCTCTTCCGTCTAATGCTGCGGATGCTTTGGCTACTCGGACTGCGAATAATTCGGCTCGATGTCCCTGCACTACACCGCGAATTGCTTCTTCGACAAGGTAACTAATTTGTTCTTGGCTGATGGTAACTTCTTTCAACCATTCCCGCGCTAACACAATTTGAGTTTTGATCGAGTCGATATCATCGCTGTACTGCTGGAGAAATTCTTGGGGGGAACGAGAATAAGCGATCGCTTGCTCTACTGCTTGTACTCGATCATCTAAACCTAAAACACCGTCTGCGGAAAGGGAAATGGCAATTCTATCTAGTAAATGTTCGCGTAAATTTCCTTCTTCGGGATTGTAAGTAGCGATAAATAACGCTTTGCAAGGATGTTGAAAACTGATTCCTTCCCGTTCGATTTGGTTGCGTCCTTCGGATAGTACGCTTAAAAGTTGATTGCTAATTTGCTCATCTAAAAGATTAATTTCATCTACATATAGCACCCCCCGATGGGCTGCGGCTAGTAAACCCGGTTGAAATACTGTTTCTCCCTGCTTGACCGATTTTTCTACATCTACCGAACCTAAAAGTCGATCTTCGGTGACTCCCAAGGGGATTTGTAAAAATGGTGCGGGAATAATTTCGGTTTCGATGTCAGTGGCATTTAATAAATCATCATCCCATTCTTGCGGGTTGTTGGGATTACAATTACTGATAGAATCTTTAACAACTTCAATCGGTGGTAGTAAAGCGTGAATTGCACGAGCCATCACTGACTTTGCGGTTCCTCTACGTCCGGCGATCGCTACTCCCCCTAAATAGGGATCGACTGCTGCCAATAGTAAAGCTGATTTAATCGCTTCTTGACCAACTACAGCGGTTAGGGGAAAGGTAGTAAGGGCAGAATTAACAGTGGATGCAGCCATTTTTTATATAATAATTAGTCTAGTTTTCTAGCTTACCTTGTTTTAGGATGAGGAACCAAATTCAAGCTAACTCGATCTTAAATTTGAAGTTTTATCAGTAGCTTTAGATAAAATAATTACTAATGCATATGTAATTTTAAATACTAAAAATGGCTATTAGCAATCACGAACGAGTTGGTAGAGGTCTAACTCTCTTAAATCAAGGTTTATATCCTTATGTCCAAAGAGAAATGCAGAAATCTTATGGCGAAAACTGGTTAAATGAAGTTGTATCTAGTATGCCTAAAGAGCAATCTCGACGTAGCCCAGAAGAAGTTTTGGCAGAAGATACTTCTGTTTTACTCAGAGTAATAATCAAGCAGTGGGAACCAGTATTTAAAAAGCTAAGTTTTGAAAACCGCGCTTTGGTGGGTGAATTAATTGAAGTTCGGAATAAATGGGCGCATCAATCCCGTTTTTCTACAGATGATACTTATCGTGCTGTTGATAGTATAGCTCGACTTTTGAAGGCTATATCTGCCTCTGTTGTCAAGATAGCAGAACAATATAAGCAAGAAGTTTTACTTTTATTAATTCCTAAATCTATAGAAATAGAAAAAGCGCAAAAACAAGATAATTTCTATGAAGTAATTCAAAAGGAAAAATTTAATAATAGCTCGCTTTTACGTTGTGCGCTAACTCACCGTTCTTACGTGCATGAAAATCCTCTAGAAGGAGAACATAACGAACGTTTAGAATTCTTAGGTGATGCTTTATTAACTTATTTAAGTGGAGATTATCTTTACCGTCGCTATCCAGATATTGAAGAAGATGAATTAACCCGCAGACGTTCGGCATTAGTCGATGAAAAACAGTTGTCGAAGTTTGCTTATGAAGTTGGTTTAGAAAAAAAGATGCGATTGGGTAAAGGTGCTATTCGTGAGGGAGGATATCAAAATCCTAACTTACTCAGCAGTACTTTTGAAGCTGCGATCGCGGCTTATTATCTTGATAATAATTCAGAGATTGAACCAGTACGTAGCGTTATTGAAAAGCTATTTGATTCTGTACCAGAAAAAATATTTGTATCTCGTTCTAAAGTCGATCCCAAAAATCAGTTTCAAGCCTGGGTTCAGCGTAACATTACCCAAGAACCACCCGACTATATGACTACTCAAGTAGGTGGTCTACCTCACGCTCCAGAATACCTTTCCGAAGTATTTGTAGAACGCAAAAAATTTGGGCAAGGTCAAGGTAAAAATAAAAAAGAAGCTGAAAAAGCCGCTGCGGAAGATGCTTTAGATAACTTAGCAAAAGAAGGGTTTATTTGATGTTTGGGTATGGATAATTGGTAATTGGTAATTGATGATTGATAGTTAATAATTAATTATCCTGTACTTTGAAGGGGACAATAACAGTAAATTTAGAACCACTTCCCAATACAGACTCGGCTTTAATTTCACCTTGGATCAGTTGAATAGTTTGTGAAACAATTGCTAAACCTAAACCAGTTCCATCTATCAAGCAAGAGTCATTTTTAGAATCAGCACGATAATAATGATTAAGAATATTCACTAAATCTTCTTCAGAAATACCAATTCCGGTATCTGAAACTATAATTTCCCACCTGTTTCGATCTAAAGTTCTGCATTCAATTTCGATTGTTCCCGATTCTGTATAGCGAATCGCGTTACTTACTATATTTGTAATAATTTTCCGTAATTTTAACTAAATACTCAGATTTTTAAGCGCGGGTTAGTT